>NZ_CALMCQ010000319.1 GCF_937863175.1 uncultured Meiothermus sp.
CTTCGGCCTAGCGCCAGCGAACCTTACTGCAACCTGGGGGCTGGGGCGCTTAAGGTTTTGAGGGTCGAAGATGGCTTTGTAGGGTTTCAGAATGGAATTTATTGGGACGAGGCGCGCAGGGCTTCGGGCTCTGCAATTCTGTTGCGCGGCTCGAGCGATGGCCTGAACTGGCGCTACCTCGAGCCCGAACCGCTCTTAAAACCCAGCACAGGCTGGATGCGCAGCCATATTTATGCCCTGGATGTGCGGCGCAATCCTGCCGACGGACGCTTCTACCTGTTTTTTAACGCCCGCAGCGACTGGCACTGGACGCGGGGGCGTGAACATATAGGATTATTGCAAAGCTAAAGCCCAGATTAAGCTGACCAGCAGCTAAAGAATCGCTCAACGTAAAGGTTAAGTTTTGCTGACTGTGGCTTCATAGCAGCCGCCCCGGTTTTTCCTACCCTGGGGTCAGGAGGAACCAGATGAAGCGCCTAATTGTTGCAAGCATCTCCGGACTGTTGGGCCTGGTGGCCTATGCCGCTCCGGTACTGAGCCCCCAGGGCATCATCGTCAACCCGGTGCCCACCGACCTGGATGTGCAGACCTGGGTAGACCGCGACCCCTCGGGTTTTGGCAACTCGACCTACTTTTTTGGCGACAAAATCAAGATTTATGTTCGCGTTAACCAGAACGCCTTTGTCTACCTGTTCAACATCAACGCCACAGGTCAGATTGACCTGATTCTGCCCAACGCCTTCAACCCGAACAACTACCTGCGGGCCGGTGAGACCCGTGTCTTCCCCGAGAATGGCGCCCGCTACGAGTTCACCATCAGCGGGCCAGCGGGGGTAGACCAGGTGCTGGCTGTGGCCAGCCGCCAGCCGCTCTCGCTCTCGCAGATTGCCGACATCCGGAGCGGACAGATGCGGGTGCAGGGGGCCAGCAATCTGGCCCGGGCCCTCTCGATTGTGGTCACCCCGCTGCCCGACCGAGACTGGGTGAGCGATGCGGTGCGCTACAACGTGCAGCCCCGCTTTGCCAGCAACCCCCAGCCGCCGGTGGTGGTTGTGCCCAGGCCGCCCATCTTCTTCATTACCCCCTTCCCCGGCTATGGGGTGGTCTGGGAAGACCGCGAGGAGACTGAATACTCCATTGCCTATCGCGGCGGCGATGTGGAGCAGATCTTCAGCTACTACCACCGCGACCTCCTGTCCAGGGGCTGGGTGAAGGTAAGCTTCAAGTCCCACGGCAACAAGAACCGCCCGTCCTACCGAGCCCAGTACCGCCGCGGCAACGACCACCTCGAGGTTCGGGTCGCCCCCAGAGGCGGCGAGATGATTGTCAGCCTGGAGTGGGGTAGATAGAACGCGCCTGGAATCCCCACACTTGCCCCCCCGTTTGGAGGCGCGGGGGGCCTTCTTTTGCAATATTGAGCTAGTGATCTCCGACCCCACTGGCCCCGTCCGCCTAAGAGCCGAGAACGAAGAAATCGAGGTCGTGGTGATTCATCCAGTGTTATCAAAAGCCTTTATCATGGCCGAGCACCCGGAGGGGCAGCTCCACTGGCTTGGCGATGCGCTGGGAACCGACTTTATGGTGGTGCAGTTTCTGGACGGCTGGATGCGGATGTACCGGGGCGATGGACGGGCCAACGAGGACTGGTTCGGCTGGGGGGCCGAGGTGCTGGCCCCATTTGATGGGATGGTGCGCTTTGTGCGACAGCCTACCGGAGTCAACACGCCAGGAAATCGCGGGGACGGTAAGGCGGGCAGCATCATGTTTGAGCGCGAGGATGGCGTGTGGGTGATTTTAGGGCACGTGATGGAAATTGCTGTGAGTGAGGGGGAGGAGGTTCTGGCCGGGCAGGTGGTGGCCCGGCTAGGCAACAACGGGACATCCTGGTGCCCGCATCTTCACGTGGGTGCTTGGAAAGGTGATCAACCCCTCCAGATACGTGTTGATCTGGCCATGCTGGGGAGGATGGTTGCGGTGCGCGGCGAGGGTTCCTACTACGGTTTGGAGGAGTAACCGATCTGTCCGACCCTCGCGGTATAATCGGCCCAATGCGCTCCTCGCCCGATATTCAAACCAAACAACTGCGCTTTGCCAGGGCCATCATTGCTGCTGGCAAATAACACCTTTACCGCCACAGTGCAGTCGAAGCCTGGCTGTATGGCTTTTGTTTGGCTTTTGACACCCGACCTTTGACGCCTTACAAAGGAGCTACCATGAACAAACTCGAGATCCATCCTGACATCGCCCAGGCTTCCACCCTGCCCGCGAGCTTTTACCAGGATCCCCAGATGTACCAGGCGGTTAAGGAGAGGGTTCTGGCCCGGAGCTGGCAGTGGGTGGGCGATACCGACGACCTGAAGGCCCCCGGCACCGTCAAGCCCTTCACGCTGCTGGAAGGCTGCCTCGACGAGCCGCTGGTGCTGACCCGCGACCACGACGACCGGCTGCATCTACTCTCCAATGTTTGTACCCACCGGGGGATGCTGGTGGCCGAAACCGGCGATAACGCCCGCTACCTGCGCTGCCGCTACCACGGGCGGCGTTTTGGTCTGGACGGCTGCTTCCAGGCCATGCCGGAGTTCGAAGGGGTACAGGGCTTTCCCAGCCCCAGGGACGACCTGCCCAAGGTGGCCTTCGAGACCTGGGGCCAAGAAAAATTCCTGTTTGCCAGCCTGAACCCCACACTTTCCCTGCAAGAGGTGTTGCGCCCCATCCAGGAGCGGGTGGGCTGGCTGCCCTTTGGGCAGTTCTACCTCGAGCCTTCCCGTGCCCGCGACTACCTGGTGCGGGCCAACTGGGTGCTCTACTGCGACAACTACCTCGAGGGATTCCACATCCCCTTCATCCACGCCTCGCTCAACAGTGTCATTGACTACGGCAGCTATACCACCGAGGTCTACGACTGGTGCAACCTGCAACTCGGCATTGCGGCCTCGGGTGAGCCTTGCTTCGATCTGCCCAAAGACTCCCCCGACTCGAGCAGGCGCATCGCCGCCTACTACTACTGGGTTTTTCCAAACCTGATGCTGAACTTCTACCCCTGGGGCCTCTCGGTGAATCTGGTGCGTCCGCTGGGGCCGGAACTCACCAGGGTCTCGTTCCTGCCCTATGTCTGGGATGCCAGCAAGCTCGACTCGGGCGCCGGGGCCGCCCTCGACCGGGTAGAGCGGGAGGATGAAGTGGTGGTGGAGGCTGTGCAGAAGGGGGTTAAGTCCCGCTTCTACGACCGGGGCCGTTTCAGCGTGGCGCGGGAGCAGGGGGTGCACCACTTCCACCGTTTGTTGGCCCAGACCCTGGGATAAGGGGTCACGAAAGTTAGAAACCTCCTGAACATCGTGTAGTCTGTTGGGAGGTGGAGTGAAATATCCCTTGTGCGCTTACAAAATAGCCGTAAGATGCAACCCGCAGCGCAGCAGGTCTTCAGCGTTGTGTTGAGCCTGCCCTGAGCGTAGTCGAAGGGTGATCGAAGGAGCCGCCTCACGACCATCCCATTACAAAGCCCGCTTCAGTAGCTGGTAGGATAGAACAGGTTATGGATATAGCGCTTGCGCAATCGCTTCGGTATAGCCTCAAGTATGCTGGGCATCCGGCAGGCGAGCAGCGCCTGACCCTCGAGCCGCGCCGGGACGGGCTGCGCCTGACCCTGGAAGCCAGTGTCGAACTGCCCCTACCCAAAACCCGGCAGCGTTGGGAGAGCGAGGTGGATCGCGAGGGTCTGCCCCACCGCTACCGTGAACGGGTGGAAGGGGGTGGAGCGCGGGTCATGGAGGTGGAGTTTTCCCGCGAAGATGGACTTGTAACGGTGAGCCTGGGCAAGGACGACTTCGCGACTCCCTACCTGGCCCAGATGCACGACCCACTCTCGCTGATTCTGGC
The DNA here is from genome assembly GCF_937863175.1 of uncultured Meiothermus sp. GTDB lineage: Bacteria > Deinococcota > Deinococci > Deinococcales > Thermaceae > Meiothermus. The sequence continues at coordinate 3,877 of NZ_CALMCQ010000319.1, forward strand.
CGTGGGGAGGCTAAAACTAGAGGTTGGCGAGGTGGAGAAGTTCGCCCTGGTAGGAGGGCGGGCCTACGCCGAACGCCTTCCCGACCAGAGTGTGGAGGTGGTTTCTTCAGGCGAGAGCATAGAGCAGAGTGTTCGGGTCTACCGCTTGCGCCCAGGGCTCAGCCTGCTCTACTTCGATAAGGAAGGCTATCCAGTGCGGCTGACGCAGAAGGTAGGAGAGCACGTCTTCGAGGCCGAACTGGTGCAGGTGCAGCGCCTTGAGGCAGGACAGCGTTTGCAGCCACTAGAACGTCGGCTCGAGCCAGCCCAGCGCCCCAGTTCCCAGCGTGATTCGGGCCGTCCCCGCATCGGGGCTCGAGAGTCCACCAAACCCAGGGTGGTCTCCGGCGAACCCCCCAAAGAACGCCAAGGGGAGACTCCCAGCCGTCGCCGCCGTCGCCGCAGACGATACAACTAGGGGCCAGGTATCCGGGTTTAAATCCGATCTATACCCGTTGATTGCGTAGCATGCCTGCCGAGAGCGAAGATGCCCATATGCCCTAAGAGTTATCGTGCCTGACCTAGCCATCCGCGACCTGCAGATGAAGTCTAATCGAGGTACCTGACTTCCAGGAGATGGGTGAAGGGCTTTTTTATGATCAAAACCCCAGAGCAAATCCGTAAGCATTTCTCGAACCGCCGCATGAGTGTGGAGTATGGCGAGGCATTGGAAACGGTGCGGCATATTTTGCATCAGGTCGAGCATGAAGGCGATGCGGCCCTGCACCGCATTAGCCAGGAAATAGACGGATACCCGGTGGAGGAAGTCCCCAAGCGGGTCTGGCGGGATGCCTATGAGGGCCTGGATGCCAGCTTACGCGATGCCCTCGAGACGGCCAAAGAACGCATCGAGGCCTTTTATCGGCGTGAGCCCAGGGGCGGATTTCTGGATGCCGGGCCGGATGGAGTGTTGGGCCAGCTGGTGCGCCCGCTGGAGCGGGTGGGGGTGTACGTGCCAGGAGGCTCGGCCCCGCTGCTCTCCACCGTCTTGATGACCTCGGTTCCGGCCAAGGTGGCGGGCGTGGGTGAAGTGGTGGTAGCCTCGCCGCCCAGGGTGCGCCCAGGAATTCTGGCTGCCGCCTGGGTGGCCGGTGCAGACCGCTTGTTTGGCATGGGGGGTGCGCAGGCAGTAGCCGCGATGGCCTATGGAACGGAACTGGTGCCCCGGGTGGACAAAATCATGGGGCCGGGCAGTCGCTATGTGGTACTGGCCAAGCGCGAGGTCTATGGGACGGTCGGTATGGAGGGCCTGCCCGGGCCAACCGAAACCCTGATTATCGCCGACGCTTCTGCCGACCCCAGGCTGCTGGCTGCCGATCTGCTGGCCCAGGCTGAGCACGGCCCCGATTCGGAAGCCTGGCTGCTTTCGTCTTACCGTGAACTGCTGGAGCGGGTGGGGGATGAGCTGGAACGTCAACTGACCGACCTGCCCAGGGCCGAAATTGCCCGTCAGGCTCTGGGGCGCAGCGGGCTGGTGCTCGTCGAGCACCTGGAGCAGGCCCTGGAACTGGCCAACCTCTATGCCCCGGAGCATCTGTGCCTTTCTATCCTCGACCCCCTGGCCGCACTGGGGATGGTGCGCAATGCCGGGGGCGTCTTTCTGGGGGAGCATTCCTGTGAGGCCCTGGGCGACTATATCGCAGGCCCCAGCCACGTGATGCCCACCTCCGGTACGGCCCGCTTTGGCGGCGGCCTGGTTCTGGGAGATTTTCTCAAGGTGATTCCGGTGGTGGGCCTGACCCAGGAAGCTGCCAGCAGACTCTCGGCGCTGGGTGCGCGAATGGCCCGCGAGGAAGGTCTGGAAGCCCACGCCAGGGCGCTGGATCGAAGAATGAAAGGTTAGAGCGCTGCTTTACTGCTCGGGCAAGTAGACCCGGCCCCGTGCTGCGGCTACCGCGAGGTCCTGGCCAGTCTCCTGGCCTACTTTTTGGTAGACGCTCGTCCACTCGTCGTTGCTCATTTCCTTATCCATTACCAGTTTGAGCAGCAGATTGTAGGAGTGGCTGCCGCTGGCCAGGGAAAGGATGACCTCGTTGAGGCCGTTCATGTCCTTGAACTTGCGAATCATTCCCAGAGCATCGAACTGGACGGTGGAAAGCGGTAGAAACTCCTCGTTGCCCCGGTAGACCAGGCTGCTGACCTGCTCCAGCACATTCATGGCTTTCTGGCGCAGGGCGGCCTCTTCCAGGGCCTTGCGGTGGGCCTCGAGGGCTTCCAATACGCTGGGCAGTACCGGCTCGACTGGACTACCTCCCAGAATGCGCTGGGCTCGTTCGTGCCAGCCTTCAAATGCCTTTGAGACTTCAATCACACTGGCAGCCATACCGGGGGAGGGGGGGCTGCCTTTGTCCAGCAGGCTGGCAACCTGGCGCAAGATACCACCCAACTCGCCCAAGCGGTTTTGAAGCCGCAGCCCCTCGTCCAACAGGCCCATGACATCGGTCATTCCGTCCAAGTCTTCCAATGAGGTAATCACCATATGGTTCCCCCTAATTGCTCTCGAGACCGCGCAAAGAAGCGTGGGTTCTCGAGTTGCTAAACAATTTACCCCAACTCTTTAACATTGTTCCCATGATATAACCCTGAAGTCATGGGCCTGGACTTACTGGTGATGGCCCCCCACCCCGACGATGCGGAATTGGGCTGCGGGGGCCTGTTGGCACGGGCAAAGTCTGAGCAGCAAAGCACCGGAATCCTCGACTTAACCGGGGGCGAGATGGGTTCCAAAGGCACGGTGGAAATACGTGTCCAGGAGGCTATGGAGGCCACTAAAATTCTCAGACTCGACCACCGTAGCAACCTGGGCCTGCCCGATGGGGCCATTGCCGATGTGGATATGCAACGACGGGCGTTATCTAAAGTTATTCGGGAATTGCGTCCCAGGGTGGTGGTAGCTCCCTACGAGTCGGATCGTCACCCCGACCATCTAGCAGCCAGCCGATTGTGTGCTTCTGCGGTACATTTTGCTGGCTTACGGAAGGCTGCGGTAGAAGGCAAGCCGCATAAGGTAGAGCGGTTGCTGTTCTATCCTGGCAACTACCCCGCCCTGCCCAACCTTGCGGTGGACATATCTGACTACATTGAGGTGTGGGAAGCCTCGGTGCGGGCCTACCGAAGCCAGTTTGAAGGGGAGCAGGTTTCCGAAACCGTGCATGCAGGTGGGGTCGAGTCACGGCGGGCGCTAAGGCGATACTGGGGCAACCTGGTGGGTGTGGACTACGCCGAACCTCTGATCAGCCCGGTGCCTTTTTTGACCAGGCTGTGGTGAAATTCCCGGTTAAAAATCTATCTCGAGCCTGTACCGCCCGCTGCGGCCTTGCTGGTCGAGCTCGAGCGTGAAGCGTTCGGTTCCCCGCTGATACACTGCCTCGAGCCGGGTAGCAGGGCCTTTGTACTCGAGGCGGGTTCGTACCCAGCCCCGACCCACCAGCCAGTTGTGGAAGAAGGCATAGACCTGATCGAGGGGGTCGCGGGTTTCGAAGTCAACCTCACTCGAGCCACCCCGCTCCTCGCGCTTAAGGGCTGCACTGCCCGGATAGGCCGGCAAACCCAGCCTTGCATTGATGACAAAACCCGAAGGTTGGGGCGCAGGCCGCACCGGTGGAGTAGGGGTGGGCTCGGGTCTCACCCCGACCACACAGGCCGAGAGTACCAGGGGTAGTAGCCAGAGTAGTATCCGCATCGCACGCCTAGCTTAAGCAGACTGTATGAGTAAATAGAGACATGGGTATGAAAATTTGACTACAAAACCCGGCTCGAGCGAGCCTTGACCCAGATCGAGACCATACCGACCGAAGAAGCCAAGGACTACTTTTACCATCCGGTATCTGGGTTCGGAGATCTGCGCGACAGCTGCCCACTGAAGCGCGAAGGGAAAATTTAAGGTACCTTCCACCCCACGGGGAGGATGGGCCTGGAACCCGTCTGCCACCTCGAGGGCGACATTGCAGACTGGGTCGGGGCGGGTGCCGCGAAGAAGCCATAAGTAGCCAGGAGTGTGCTTGTCGCTTCCTGATACCGGCTAAACTAATTCCGATGCCTACTCTGGCGCAGTTATTCTCCATCTTTGGTCAAACGGCCTCGGCCCTCGAGGTTTCGGGTGTGACGCACGATTCGCGCCTGGTTCAACCCGGTTCCGTGTTTGTGGCTATTCCCGGGGTTCCACTGCCCAGCCGTAGACCCTCTGACGGACACGATTACATTGCGCAGGCCCTGGAAAAAGGGGCGGTTGCCATCGTGGGGATGCGCGACCTGAAGCTGGGTGTTCCGTATCTGCGGGTCTCCGACTCGAGGGCTGCCCTGGCCGATCTGTCAGCGGCATTTTGGGGGTATCCGGCGCAAAAACTCGAGTTGCTCGGCATCACCGGCTCTAAAGGCAAGACCACTGTGGCTGCACTGGCACATCACCTGTTGCAGGCGGCCCATCCACCCGTGGGCAGGCTCTCGACCGTGGGAATCCAGATTGGCGCAGAGGAGCTTTCTCTGCCAGGCCACTTCACCACTCCCGAGGCTCCGCAGGTCCAGGAGATGCTGCACCGGTGTGTGGTCGCAGGCTGCAAGCAGGCGGTGCTGGAAGTGAGCAGCCATGCGCTGGCGCTGGAGCGGGTGCGGGGAATTGAATACACGGTGGGTATCTTTACCAACCTGTACGAAGATCACCTGGATCTACATGGCAGCATGGAAAACTACTTCGCCGAGAAGTGCAAGCTGTTAGAGCGCTCGAGGTTTGCCATTGTCAATAGCGACAATGAGTGGACAAGACCCCTGGGCGACCGCCCCCAGACCTGGATCTATGGCTCCAGGGGTGACTGGCAGGTACAAAATCTGGTGGAAAGCACCACTGGCCTGCATTTTGAGGTGATCTCGCCCACTGGCCGCTTTCCCGTGCAGGTTCCGCTGGTAGGGCGCTTCAACGCCGACAATGCTCTGGCCGCGATGGCCGCGACCGCCAGGATGGGCCTCTCGGTTGAGCAGATCCAGGCGGGACTGGCTGGTTTTCCGGGCGTGCCGGGCCGGATGCAACTGATACAAAGCCAGCCCTTTCGGGCGATCGTGGACTTTGCCCACACCGGGGCCAGCCTGCAGGCGGCGCTCGAGACCCTGCGCCCCACCACGCAAAACCGTCTGGTGGTGGTGATTGGGGCTGCTGGCAACCAGGATCCCAGCCGCCGCACCGGCATCGGCAAGACGGCGGGCCAGCTCGCCGATTTTGCCATCTTTACCGAGGAAGACCACCGCAGCGAAAGCCTCGAGGTCATCCTGCACACCATGGCCCAGGCCCACCGCGACCCCCACCGGTACGTTCTAATTCCCGACCGGCTCGAGGCCATCCACTACGCGGTGGCCCAGGCCCAGCCTGGCGACACCCTGCTCTTCGCTGGCAAAGGCCACGAGCGAACCCTCGAGCGCGGCACTGAAATAATCCCCTGGAACGAAGTGGAGGAGGTTCGCAAGGCACTAAGGGACGTTAAATAGGCCTGAAGAACCCGGCCTTTGGCTTTCAGCCCTGGGTCTTCGGCTTTAGACTGACATCCATGCACCGCGATGCTTTAGTGCGCTGGCTGGATGAGTTCCTCAAAATCCGCGATTTCAAAGACCCCTCTCTCAATGGGCTGCAGGTGGAGGGCAGGCCCGAAGTTCACCGAATTGGGGTTGCGGTGGACGCGGCCCAGGTTATTTTCGATAAGGCCGCCCAGGCCCAGGTAGATTTCCTGATTACCCACCACGGGCTTTTCTGGGGGCAGCAGTTTCCGCTGGTGGGCCACCACAAGAAACGGTTGGAAACCCTTTTTTCGGCAGGGATTAGCCTGTACACGGCCCACCTCCCCCTCGATGCCCATCCGGAGGTGGGCAACAACGCGGTGATGGCCCGCGAGCTGGGCCTGGTGGAACTCGAGCCGTTTCCCCATCCCAAGTATGGCCCCATTGGCTTCGTGGGGCGTTTTGTGCAACCGCGAACTCTGGCCGAAGTGGAAGACCAGATTGGGCAGTTGACCGGAATGCAACCCCTGGTGCATGCTGCCGGAATGGAGGAAGTGCGCCGGGTGGGAGTTGTCTCGGGTGGAGCGGCAGGCGACGCTGGTCTGGCCAAAGCTCTGGGCTGCGAACTCTACATCACCGGGGAACCCTCGCACGCCCACTATCACGAGCCCTTTGAACTGGGCCTCAACGTGATTTATGCGGGCCATTACGACAGCGAGACCTTTGGAGTGAAGGCCCTGGCAGCACGGCTGGAAGAGGAGTTTGGCCTGCCCTGGGTGTTTGTCGAGCATCCGACCGGGTTATGAACACTGAACCCTTGGCTGTTGCCTTGATATGTATTCGCTCAGATTGGGCTGAGAGACTGCGATGAACGGCCTCTTCCTGACCTTTGAAGGCCCCGAGGGCGCCGGCAAATCCACCCAGGTCAGGCTGCTGGGGGCCTGGTTGCAAGAGCACGGCTACACGGTGGTTCAGACCCGTGAGCCTGGTGGCACCAGCCTGGGCCAGGACATTCGCCAACTGCTGCTGCACCAGGAGCGGATGTGTGCCGAGGCCGAGTATCTGCTCTACTCCGCCGACCGCGCCGAACATATGCAAACCCTCATCCGGCCTGCCCTGGCCCAGGGCCAGATTGTGCTGTGCGACCGCTGGCTGGACTCCTCGCTGGCTTACCAGGGTTATGGAAGGGGGCTGAAACTCGACTGGCTGCGGGCCGTGGCAGAGGGGGCTACGCAGGGTGTACAGCCACTAAAAACCTTTCTGTTCGATCTGTCGCCCGAGGTGGGTTTGCGGCGGTTCGAGAATCCCGATCGGCTCGAGCGCGAGCCGATTGAATTCCACCGGCGGGTGCGGGAGGGCTACCTCGAGCTAGCCGCCGCCGAACTCGAGCGTTTTGTGGTGTTGGACGCAACGCAGACTCCAGAGACCCTGCAAGCCCAACTTCGTGAGCACCTGCGGAGCCTGCTACCGAAAACGGGCCTTGGGCAGTGATAATTGTGACCAACCCGGCGGATCCCGGTCTCATTCATCTTGGCAGGCTTGCGGTAAGGTAGAAGGCGTGGCTCGAGCCTTCTTCGCCCTCCTTGCCCTGTTGGGATTAGCTATGGCCCAACCCAGCCAGATTCCGGTCTGGGGATTCCGGGTGGTCAACACCTTCCCCCACGACCCCACGGCCTTCACCCAGGGGCTGATCTACCACAATGGCTTTTTGTACGAAGGGACGGGCCTGTTTGGGCAGTCCAGCATCCGCAAGGTCGAACTCGAGACCGGCAGGGTGCTGCAAAGGCACGCACTGGCCCCCCGATACTTCGGTGAGGGCATTACCCTGTTCCAGAACCGCTTTTTTCAGCTCACCTGGCGAAACCAGGAAGGCTTTATTTACGATATGAACCTGAATCCGGTAGGCAGCTTCACCTACCAGACCGAAGGGTGGGGTCTGACCCACGACGGCCAGCGTCTGATCATGTCGGATGGGTCGGCCCAATTATTTTTCCTCAACCCGCGTACCCTGCGGCCCGAGCGCACCCTCACGGTGCGGGCAGGGGGCCAGCCAGTGCAGCGGATAAACGAGCTCGAGTTCATCCAGGGCCGCATCTGGGCCAATGTCTGGATGACCCATCGGATCGCCATCATCAACCCCCAGAGCGGCAGTGTGGAAGCCTGGCTCGATCTGACCGGGCTGGCCCTGCTGGCCCAGGCCCGCAACCGTAACCCCGATGCGGTGCTCAATGGCATTGCCTACGATGCCCAAAACAACCGCCTGTTCGTGACCGGGAAGCTCTGGCCATTTTTGTTTGAGATTGAAGTTGTGCGCAACCCATGAGCAGACACGGACGCCATTACGGAGCTGGCCTGATGTTGGTGGGCTTAATTTTAGCTCTCTCGATGGCGGGCTACTTTATGGCCGGTCAGATCTTAAGCAATCGTTCGTCACCGCCACGCCCTCTGCCCGTTCCCGAAAATATAGTCACGGTTGCAACACAAACAAGATCCGTGGATCTGGCGGTCTTCAAGGTTATCTATCCACGGCAATTGGAAGCCTTTCGACCATACCTGAAGCCAGACAGCGGCATTCTGTACCGCTTTCCCCAGGCCCGCGACGATGGCTGGACTGGGCTGGGGTTCAAAAACGCGGTGTCGGTGGCTTTTCTGGACAGCCGGGGAAAGATCCTGACCATTCTGGACATCGAACCCTGTCCCGCCCCCCTCCGGGGCAGGGGCTGCCGAAGCTACGTGCCGGGTGTGGTCTATCGGCAAGTGCTGGAAGTGAGCCGGGGCTGGTTTGTCCAGAACGAGGTGGGGCCCGGTGCGATGGTCAGGGTAAAACTGCCCGAGAGCGGCCAGTAGTTGTCCAGAGTCTAGGGTCGAGGGCAGCAATGGCTGCTTGGCCGAAACCAACTTCAGAAAGACCATACTTGGATTAATCGGCGTCGAGGGCGTCTTTGCGAGAAGGCCGCAGGCCGACGAACAGCGCATGGCTGCGGTGGTGCTCCTGGACTGTTTCTGCTAAAGGCTACACCTCAGGGCCTGACCTGAGCGCAGTCGAAGGATCGCAATGACCGCGTCCCTGGTGCTACAGAGCCAGATGACGATGATCTGCTGGAATTCGGTATGAACCGCAAGAATCTCCGCGAACCGCGATAGACCCCATTCGCGCTCTACCGTGCGGGCTGTACTGGTTGGCCGGGGTTTTGCAGACTGCGCAGGTCGAGCAGGAAGTTGCCCGTAGTCGGCACCATGATGGTGTTGATGTTGGGAGCCAGCTTCTCGGCTACCGTGAGCTGGATAACCTGTGGGCTTTGCCGGAGGGCTTCGCCGCGTAGACGGATGGCCTGGGCCTCACCCTCGGCCCGTAAAATCGCGGCATCGCGCTCACCCCTGGCCTGCACCACAGCCCGCTGGGCTGCAATTTCAGCCTGCTGACGTCGGTTGACCTCGACCTGCACCTGTTGCTCGGCAGTCTGCTTTTCCTCGATTACCTTGGCGACCGACTGTGGAATATCAATCCGCCGCAACAGCACCGAGATCAGCTCAATGTGCTGTGCACCCAGATCCTCGCGCAACTCCTTGCTGACGGCGGCCTCGAGCTGGATGCGTTGGGTGCTGATAAGTTCGGCAGCGTTGAACAGGCCCACCGCGTCGCGTATTTTGCTGCGAATCTGGGGGATGATCAGGGTATCGAGATACCCAAGCCCCAGGTTACGGTGTAATTGGGCGGCCTCATCCCGCTTGATGCGGTACTGCACCGTCACGTCCACCCCAATGTCCAGCCCCTCCTTGCTGCGGGCGGTTATAGCGTCCTCCCCCGGTGTGGTCGCGTCTGCCGGTGCGGGCCCTTTGGCCAGGGTTACTTCCTTGAGGCGGGCGTCATACAGAATTACACTCTGGATTCCGGGTATTACGATGCGAAATCCCTCACCCAGTGGGCTGGGCTGCACCCCACCAAACACATTGAACACCACCCCCACATTACCCGCAGGAACCACCACAAAGCTCTGTGAGATAGCCGCCATTGCCAGGCCCACTAACAGTAGCGGCACCCCCAGAGCCCGCCGAGCTCCGGGTTGAGCCAGCAAAAAAATGCCCAGAATGGCCACCACGATACCCAAGAGTAGAAACATACCCACCTCGCTCGGTGCGGCGGTTGGTCGGGAGCACACCCCCGACGGAGGTAGCAGCGCTCAACCCGAGTTGCAAATATGACCCCCTCAGTAAAGCTATGCCATCCGCAACCGCTCCGGCTACCAGGTTACCAGTTTTGAGTCCAACGCATTCTGGCCCTTTGAGTGGAGCGAAACACAGGGGGCTGTATCGCGGAGGCAAGGAAACCTGGGGTCTGCTTGCACAAGGGGAGCATTCGACCTGTACTCCAGGCCCGAAGGGGAGCCAGGGTCCGTAGATACGAGGTGGCTGGTGCTTTTCAGCTAAGAACAGGTGGCCGGGCCAGGCACACAGCAACTTCCTGCTCCGGGTGTCGAGACGTCACTTTTGGTCTCGGGCTCGGAAGCGGGGCTGGATCTGCTCTGGGCTTTCGAGTCCTTGGCGTACCATCCTGAGCCTTTGAAAACCACTGCTGGGGCAAAAATCAGGCGCTTGATGGGGGCCCCGGTCTCGGGGTGGTGGGTGTAAGCGGGATCGTGGAAGCCTTGCTCGAACTCGTAGCGTTCGCTGGTCTCGAGGTTCTGGTAAACGTACCTGGGCATCGCTGACTCCTGTTAGACAAGTTGAGATGAGGTTTGAGGGTTATCTCCCTCCGTCGTCAGCTATATTGACAGAAGGTGGTACAGACTGTCAACGGAATTTGTCACGGAAGACGCCTCCCGGCGTCTGGGCTCAGGCCGTTGGGCCATGGGAGTCGTTAGCGGCTGGCTATTTGCCGGTTGCATCTGCTTGGAGCCGTTGGCTTTCGTAGATGGGATACTAGGTTCCATGACCAAAGCGGAACTGCGGCGCTGGGCCAAGGAGGTGCGGGGAAAGCTGCCGGTTCCCCAACTATCGGCACAGGTCAACCAGCACCTGGCCCACTTCTTGTCCGAGCGGCGGGTGCAACATATTTTGTTCTACAGTGCTTTTGGCTCCGAGCTAGACCCCAGCGACCTGCAAAACCTCTACCCAGCGACTTATTACCTGCCCAGGGCCCGCACCTACCAGCTGGAAGTCCACCCCCTGCCCTGCAAGCTGGTGAAGCACCCATATGGTTTCTGGGAGCCGGTGGCCCATGCCCCCAGGGTGGAGCCAGGCCGGCTCGAGGTGATCCTGGTACCCGGGCTGGCCTTCGACCCAGAGGGTCATCGCCTGGGGTATGGGCAGGGGTTTTACGACCGTTTTTTGGGTCAACTGCATCCACAAACCCTGACCGTTGGTCTTGTGGCCGAAGCGCTTATTGTGCCCGAACTTCCGCAAGATCGGTGGGATATTCGGGTGCAGTTTCTGGTCACTGAGCAGGGTATCAGGCCCACGATCAGAGACCCCTCTAAGGGGTTCTGAAGTACCAGGGCATGGGGTCGGTGGGAACGCCATGCACCCGAATCTCATAGTGGAGGTGGGGGCCGGTAGAGAGGCCGGTACTGCCCACATGGCCAATCAAGTCTCCGGCATTAACCCGTTGCCCTGGACGCACGGTAATCCTGGATAGGTGCCAGTAGCCGCTGCAAACGCCCAGGCCGTGCTGCAAAACAACGGCATTCCCCCGTACGGCTAGCGACTCGGCCAGCCCCACCACTCCGGGCGCTGGGGCATAAACCGGGGTTCCGGTAGGCAGGCCATAGTCCAGCCCTTCGTGGTAGCTGCGGAAAGGGCCGCCGTTAAAGCTGCGCAGAACACCAAAAATTGCGGTGATGCGCTCGCGTTCAACCGGGCGTCTCCAGGCTGCCCGCCAGAGCTGCTCCTGGGGGCCTGCCGCACATACCCTCAGCACCTGGTTTCGCTCGGCAATCAGAAGATCTGCTGCCAGCAACCTCCGACGATCTGGGGGCAAGACAAGCGACTGGCGCCCCCTTTCCACCGCTACAACCCGAAGTGAAGCGGTATGAACCACCCCGTTAGCCTGGAAATCTATTCGGTAGGCTCCAGGCGGATGCAGTCGGGGCACTGCCAGCAGCAAACTGCCTTCACGGACTGGGTGGGTGATGCCCAGAAAGCGTACCTGAACGGGCAAATCCCCCGCATTTACCCGTACTCGAAAAGCCTGGCCCTGGGCGAGCCGCAGGGGTAGCTCGATGGAGGTGAAGGGGGCTGGCAGACTGGGCAACAAGGTGCGCTCTGGCTGCCCATTTAAGCGAAGCACCTGCCCGACGCGGAGCTGTCGGGGGTCGCGGATACGGTTAAGTTGTTGCAAGGCTTCCACGGTGGTGCCGTACTGCTTGGCGATGCGGTAGAGGGTCTCACCGGGACGCACGGTGTGGGTGTTTTGAGCCAGTGCGAGGGAACACAGGGTGAAGAAGGCCAAGAGCCAGCGGTGCATAAGGCTAGTCTATCGCCCTGGATGAGACCGTTCTAGCGAAAAGTGCCCAATTGAAAGCAGTCATCGTCGGGCCAGCGCTGGACGGCCACGGTAGCGTTCAGGAGCCCACGCCGCAACTCCGCGATGAAGCTCCAGTCGTTCCAGGGGCGGCTGTTGAAGAGGGCCGCGATCACAACGCCTTCGGGCAGGCGCAAGAGCAGGGTGCGGGTTCCGGCAAATGCCCCGTCGTGGCTCCACTCGAGCTGATCGAAAGGCAAGGTCAGCACCAGGGGTTGTGGGTCGGGCGGGTTGCGGGACTTGCCGCTTCCCTGGCCGGCGGCTCCAGCCAGATGGGGGGGAGCAGGCTGGGACTGGGGCACCCGCACCTCCCAGCCCAGAGCGTAGTAGCGTGGGGTCTGGGCGTACTGCTTGAGCCTGGGGCGGCGGAACATTTCCTCCAGGGCTTCGCGGGAGAGGGGAGAGGGCAGGCCGCGCAGGCCCTCCAGCACCACCACAAAGCGCACCAGGTCGGGGGCCGAGGCCACCAGGCCACCCCCTGCATCGTGGGCCTCGAGGTAGAACTCACCGTAGGGCCGATTGACCAGGGCGCCATCCACCACCGACCGGGTCAGGGGAGCCCTGGGAAAATCGTAGTAGCGCACCTCTCCCGGCCAGCGGTCTTGCAGGCGGGTTTTGCCTGCTCGAACCCTGTGAATGCCCATCTTTTGGAGCATCCCACGCAAATAGTCTGCATAGCTCTGGCCGCTGATTCTTTCGATTACCCGCCCCAGCACGGCATAGCCCAGGTTGGAGTAAGCCGACCGACTGCCGGGAGCAAAGCTGAGGGGGCGGCTCATCATGAAACGGATCAGTTCCTGGCTCGAGAGGTTCTCGGGACGCTGCATGGCCCTGGCAATATCGCCCAGGGTAGGGCGGAACATGGGATCGCCGGCCCAGCCCCGGTTCCAGCCGCCCGAATGCTGCAAGAGGTCACGCAGGGTGATGTTTTTCAGGCGCGGGTCGGTGATCTGACCGCCATAGGGCTGAAGTTTAACTAAACGGAAGGCTTTTTCGTTCAAAAAACTATTCAGGTCGGGATAGGCCCCCAGAGACACCAGGCTCTCGCCCAGGTGTAAAACCGCCACCGCCGTGAGGGGCTTGGTGAGGCTGGCCAGCCGAAAAAGCGAGTCCGGCTGTCCGGGTTCTTTGGCGCGCACATCGGCCCAGCCATAGCCTCTAAAGAGCACCAGCCGTCCGTTCCGGGCCACCGCAAGTGCGCCACCGGGAATCTGGTAGCGCTCCATCAGCCGGGTCATCACCCGGTCATAGGGCTCGAGGCTCGCTGCCGCATAGCCGCTGATCGGGCGATGGGGGGTGCCCGCCACCCCCGCAGGCGGCATGCAGAGGGTCTGGGCAAAGGCCCATCCCGCCAGGGCCGCCAGGCCCAAAAGGGTTTTGAAACTACGCTGCATCGGGCGTTTCCCTGGGAAGAGGCTGGTGAGGAGGTCGAGGTTCAGGGGCTGAAAGCTGCAAGCTGATGACCGAGGCACACTGGCTTTTGCACTTGCTCACCCCAGCCCCTCTTCCACAGGCCAAGGGTTCTGGTCTGCTCAAGTCCTCCCCCTCTGGTAGAAGGGTACTGGCTGGCAAGACAGCGAGGATGAGGGGGTTTGACCCGGGTGGTGAGCCAGTTGCCAGTCCTGCTTCCTCCTTCCGCTTCAACTCGGCTGCTGCTCGAGGGTCTCCTCCAACACCACCAGCCAGTAGGGCAGGGTACGCTGGATCAAGTCCCAAAGAATTTCGTCCTGGATGCCAAAATGCAGATTGCTGACCAGATCGGGCAGATCCAGAATCCTGCGCCAGTCCAGCCCCTCCACCTCCTCCCGCACGCTTTTGTGCATGCTGGCAGCCATCACGCCTAACAGGTTCAGGTGGTAGCGCACGGCATCCTGGGTGCGCCCATCGGCAGCAAACTTGGCAAAGTTCATCCCGGCGGTGTACGCCAGCACGCGCTGGGCTGCTTGCTTCATCTGCTCGAGGTGAACCCTGGGCAGCAGGTGCGGGTTGGGGATAGCGGGGTCGCGCATAAGCACCTTTCAAACCAGTTGTACCGCGTCGGTCTCGATATGAGGGCGCAGATCGGCGGGCACTTTTTTGGCGCTGACCAGATCTACCTTGTTGCCCAGCATGTCTTCCAGGTCGTGCTTGAGGCCGATGTAGTTTTCGAAGGTGGGCTGCTCCAGCCGCACCAGAAAATCCACATCGCTGCTCGAGTCGGCATCGTCGCGGGCGGTGGAGCCAAACAAATAAAGGCTTTTGATCTGATACCGTTCGGTCAGCCCCGGTAGGCGCTCTTCCAGGATAGCCAGCACACTGCCTCTACGCATGAAACCATAGTACAGCCTGGCTTTTGCTGTGCTGGGTTGTTCTATCTGCCCCTGTGCAGCGGGTGTTGTTGTGCAGGTACTTTGCCGCCGAAGCGCGGGGTAAGCTGATGCTATGGCGCACTGGCTGCTTTACGGGGCAAACGGCTACACCGGCAGGCTGGCCGCCGGGCGGGCAGTGGAACGTGGACTAAAACCCATCCTGGCTGGGCGGAACGCCAGCGCTCTGGCCCGGTTGGGAACAGAACTGGGCCTGGAACACCGGGTATTTGGCCTGGACAACCCGGACAGGCTGCATGGGGCGCTCGAGGGAATGGCGGCGGTGCTGCACTGTGCAGGGCCGTTTGTGCAGACCTCGCCGCCCATGGTGCAGGCTTGTCTGGAGAACCGCACCCACTACCTCGACATTACCGGTGAGATAGCGGTCTTCGAAACCATCCGCCTGCAAGACAGCCAGGCCCGCGCTGCTGGGGTGATGCTCCTTCCGGGCGCTGGCTTTGACGTGGTGCCCTCGGACTGCCTGGCCCTGTATCTCAAACAGCAACTCCCCAGCGCCACCCACCTCAGGCTGGCCTTCCGCACCCCTTTTGTCTCGGGGGGGACGCTGGCTACCGCCCTGGAGCACCTGGGGCAGGCCGCGCTCATTCGCCGCGATGGCAGGCTGGTTCCTGTGCCGCCCGGTCTGAGCTGCACGGTAGATTTTGGCAGCGGGCCAGTTCGGGCGACGCCTCTGTCGTGGGGCGATCTGGTCACGGCCTATCACAGCACCGGCATTCCCAACCTCGAGGTCTACACCGCCTTCGGTGGCCGGTGGATGGGCTTGAGCGGGCTCCTGGAGAAGTTCCTCCGCCTACCTGGGGTGAAGCCCTGGCTGCAAAGCCGAATTCGGCGCATGGGTGGGCCGGACGCCGCGCGGCGGGCGCAGGCGACCAGCCAGGTCTGGGGTGAGGCTCGCGATGAATCGGGCCACCGCCGAGCAGCCCGCCTGCAGGCCCCCGAGGCCTATACCCTGACCGCGCTGACGGCGGTAGCGGCGGTGGAGCGGGTGTTGCGCGGCGAGGCCCCACCAGGTTTCCAGACCCCGGCCACGGCTTACGGGGCCGACTTCATCCTGGAAATTCCGGGGGTGGTGCGCACCGACCTCTAAATCTAGCGCGGCAGTGTTGCTAGGCGAGGGGAGTTGGGCCGGATCTAACCGTAGCATACCCGCCAAAAGCCCGTTGAGCAGGCTGATCTGGAAGCATGGGTTCAGCCCTCGAGGCGTTACCAAAATTACCCTGCAGGAAGCTCCAGCCAGGGTATTCTGTGGATAAATGCCGGCCCATACTATTTTTCACGCACGACTATTTGCCGAGGAATTGACCCAGCGCTTCCCCTCGAGCGACTTCGAGCGTCTTGCCGGAACTTTGGTAGATGCTCAGGTTGATCTCAACCCCCATCAGGTGGACGCAGCCCTGTTCGCTTTCCATTCCCCACTTTCCAAGGGGGCAATTCTGGCAGACGAGGTGGGGCTGGGCAAAACTATAGAGGCCGGGCTGGTGATCGCCCAGAAGTGGGCCGAGCGCAAGCGGCGGGTGTTGTGTGTGACCCCGGCCAACCTGCGCAAGCAGTGGTTCCAGGAACTGTCCGAGAAGTTTTTCTTGCCTTGTGAAATCCTCGAGACCAGGTTCTACAACGCGGCCATCAAGCAAGGCAACTTCGAGCCGTTCATATCCGAAAGGATTGTGATCTGCTCGTATCAGTTCGCTAAGGCCAAGGCCGCCGACATCGCCCGGATCAAGTGGGATCTGGTGGTGATGGATGAGGCACACCGGCTGCGCAACGTCTACAAGCCGGGCAACGTCATCGCCAATGTGCTCAAGAAGGCCCTCGACCAGGCCCCCAAGATTCTGCTCACCGCCACGCCGCTCCAGAACAACCTGCAAGAGCTGTACGGGCTGGTGAGCATCATTGACGACCGAGCTTTTGGCGACCTGGGGAGTTTCCGCGCCCAGTTCGGGAACATAGACGATGCCCAGGCTTTCAATGTTTTGCGCGAGCGGCTGCGCCCGGTCTGCCACCGCACCCTGCGCCGCCAGGTACAGGCTTACATCAAGTACACCCGGCGCCAGCCCCTGACCCAGGACTTCACCCCCAGCGACGCCGAGACCGAGCTGTACGACCTGGTGAGTGAGTACTTGCGGCGCGAGAACCTGCACGGCCTGCCCAGCTCCCAGCGCAACCTGATCACCCTGGTGATGCGCAAGCTGCTGGCCTCCTCGAGCTTCGCGGTAGCCGGGGCCCTGGAGAACATCGGCAAGCGCCTCAGGAAGCAGCTCGAGGGCGAGTTGGGGGATCGGCTGGGAGAGGACTACGAGGCCCTTGACGCCACCGCTGAGGAGTGGGGCGAGGAGTCCGACGACAGGCTCCTGACCGAGGCCGACAAGGCCGCCATTGCCGCCGAGGTAGCCGACCTCGAGCGCTACTTCACGCTGGCCTCGAGCATCACCGACAATGCCAAAGGGCAGGCCCTGCTGGCCGCTCTGGAGCGGGCTTTCGAGGAGGCCGAACGGCTGGGAGCCGAGCGCAAGGCCATCATCTTCACCGAGTCGCGCCGTACCCAGGCGTATTTACTGCGGCTGCTCGAGCCCCACTACTCCGGTAAGGTGGTGCTCTTCAACGGCAGCAACTCCGACTCCGGCTCCAAGCGCATTCTGCGCGAGTGGCAGGAACGGCACAAGGGCACCGACCGCATTACCGGCTCGGCCAGCGCCGATATACGCAGCGCCCTGGTGGACGAGTTCCGCGAGCGGGCCGAAATTATGATTGCCACCGAGGCGGGCTCGGAGGGCATCAACCTGCAATTCTGTTCGCTGGTGATCAACTACGACCTGCCCTGGAACCCCCAGCGCATCGAGCAGCGGATCGGGCGCTGCCACCGCTACGGCCAGCAGCACGATGTGGTGGTGGTGAACTTCGTCAACCGGGCCAACCAGGCCGACCAGCGGGTGTTCGAGCTGCTTGAGCAGAAGTTCCGGCTTTTCGACGGGGTGTTCGGCTCCTCCGACGAGGTGCTGGGGGCCATCGAGTCCGGGGTGGACTTCGAGCGGCGCATCGCCGAGATCTACCAGCGCTGCCGCACCCCCGAGCAGATCCAGGCCGCCTTCGACGCACTGCAACAGGAACTGAGCGTGGAGATCCAGGACTCCATGAGCCAGACCCGCAAGAAACTGCTGGAGAACTTCGACGAAGAAGTAAACCAGCGCCTCAAAACCAGTGAAGAGCAGAGCAAGAGCGCCCTGAACCGCTTCGAGCGCTTGCTGATGGACCTGACCCGCCACGAACTGGACGGTGCGGCGGTTTTCGACGACAAGGGCTTCGAGTTACAGCACAACCCCACCCCCCTCGAGATCCCGCTGGGCCGCTACGAGCTGCCCCGCTACCACCCCGAGGCGCACTTCTACCGCCTTTCGGACACCCTGGCCCAGTACCTGATCCAGCAGGCCCGAGAGCGCTCGCTGGGCGTGAGCGAGCTCGAGTTCGATTACACCGCATACCCAGCCAAAATCACCCTGCTGGAGAACCTGCGGGGGCAGGCCGGGTGGCTGCGTTTGAGCAAGTTTAGCGTCACCGCGCTGCAACAGACCGAGGACTACTTGCTGGCGGTGGCCGTGACCGACGGCGGAGAGCCGCTCCTGGAAGACACCCCCCGCGACCTCTTCAAGCTGCCTGCAAAGTTGACGGGCGAGGCCCCCCAGCCCCCGCCGGAGATGCTCGAGACCATCACCCAGGCCCGCCGCCAGGCCATCCAAACCAACATCAGCCAGCGCAACGCCGACTTCTTCGAGAAGGAGGCCAACCGGCTGGACGCCTGGGCCGACGACATGAAGGTGGGCCTCGAGCGCGAGATCAAAGAACTTGACCGTCAGATCAAGGAGGCCCGGCGGGCCGCGAGCCTGGCCCAGTCGCTGCAAGAGAAGCTCGAGGGGCAGAAGCAGATCAAGGCCCTCGAGGCCGCCCGCAACGCCAAGCGCCGCAGCCTGTTCGAGGCCCAGGACGAGATTGACCGTAAGCGTGGGGATTTGATTGAGGAGCTCGAGGCGCAGTTGCAGCAGAAGCAGAGCTTAGAGTCCATTTTTACGATTCGCTGGAGGCTTATATGAATCAGGATTCCAAAGACCCAGATACAATAGTTGCGGAGGCCATTGCTGGTCGTTTTGAGTCACAATTCCTTCTGGGTTCCCAAGAGAAGGAAGCCCTGACTACAACTATTGCTAATGGGAAGATGGAGATGTCAGACTGGATTCTTCTGGCCGAAAAACTGCACGAGCAGAAGGAGGCGGTTGAGTCATGAGCCTGAGACTTGAACAGATTTCCCTCAAGCATTTTCGGGGCGCGGTTCAGATCAGCCTGTTTCGTTTCGATCCCTCTAAGCGTCTCGTGATGATCTTCGGTGAGAATGGCAGTGGTAAGTCCACGGTGGTAGATGCGATTGACCTGATGTTTAACGGCGGTAAGGGCTCACTGGAAGGGCGCAGCAGCACCTCGGCGAGAGATCACCTCCCATCTCTAGGACGTTCCCCGAGTGACGTGGAGATCGAGGTTGGCTTCGAGTCGAAAGTATTGACGGGCAGGTTCAACCGGTCAGGAACGCTTACTGTTACACCTTCGGCAGCCACGCGGCATCCGGTCGTAAAAGTCTTGCGCTAGTCGCACCTAAGCCAGATTGTCGAGGATACCCCGGCCAACAGGTATAAGGTTTTGCAGCCTTTCATCGAGATTCGGGGTGTTGAGAAGAGCGAGGCCCAACTGACGGATGCAGTGAATGAGATAGACCGTCGACTGGATGACTCAGTGCGCTATCTGGGGGAGGCTCAAGATACCCTGGGCAAGCTGTGGGAGGCGGAAGGTAGACCAGGAAGCGGGTGGCTTGAGTGGGCGAAGGCAAAGACAGCGCAGCCAATTGATGCCTTAAGGCGGCAGATCACTGCAAACGAGCAATTGCTGGGCCTCTACCAACAAGCAAAATCGGAGCTGCTAAGCTGGAGTCAGGCTCAACAACAATTGGATCAGGCTAGCGAAAATCTAGCCGTCGTTGAGGCGAAGATCGAGTCAGCAAGTGTCGAGGGCAGTTTGGGCGTCGAGCTAGTCCGAATTCTCGAACAGGTAGCTAGCTACATCGAGAAGGATCAATCAGATACCTGCCCTGTCTGCCAGCAGTCCGTTTCCCCCACCACCCTGGTCGAAGACATCCATGCCCGACTGAAAGAATCTGCCCGACTACAAGCTTTGGGTGCAGAGAAGACCTCCGCCGAAAGAGCCAAGACCACTGCCGAGGCTGCCTCGAAGACGTGGGCGACGAGCTTTATTGGTGCGATCAGCAGGCTGAGCGATGCTCTCGGACTCACGGCTCCAAGACCAGAGGAGAGCAAAAGCTGGCTAGAGAGGCTCGAAAACAATGGAATATTTCAGGAAATTTCCAAGCAGTTAGAGAGTGGCAAAAAAGACCTTGAGAGCCACACGGCAGTGAGGCTGAGTTTAGAGAAAGCACTGAACTACGAAAACCAGTCTCAGCAACTAGAGGCTGTTTGCGGACGTCTTCGTGCAATGGCCGAGATCGTGCGCCAGGAGCGCATTCGATACATTCAGGCTATTTTCGATCAAGTGGCTTCTGAGTGCCAACGAATGTATGAACGCATACATCCCAACGAGGACATAGGCCCGACAGGCCTGGTGCTAGACCAGCAGCGCAGAGGAAGCCTCCACCAGAGGGTCAAGTTTTACGGTGTGGATGATGTTGTGCCGCAGGGCTTTTTCAGCGAGGCTCATCTGGACACCCTAGCTTTCTGCTTCTGGCTAGCCATCACCAAGCTGTCGCATACTGACGCGATCCTGGTCATTGACGACGTTTTTACCAGCATTGATGCCCAGCACCTCAAACGCATTGACGATCTACTAATCGAAGAGAGCCAGCACTTCGCCCAGATCATCCTTACTACCCACTACCGGGGATGGCTCGAGAAGTTTAAATACGAGCACCCCAACACTCTGGACCTCCATGAACTACACGAGTGGAACCCAGTGCAGGGCATTCGTAGCAGCAAGACAATGCCTTACACTGCTGAGCTTAAGCAGGTGCTCATCACCACACCGCTAGATCGGCAAGCAGTTGCGAGCAAGTCGGGCATTTTGCTCGAGGCCGTTCTGAACCAGTTCACCGTGGAGTATGGATGCTCTATGGAGCGAATCAAGAAGAGTGCCTATGACTTATGGCAGTTGATTACCGGCTCGAAAAAGAAAATTGGTAAACTCAAAGTGATACGGGACAATAATGGATCACCCACAGAGATTGATCTTAAGTATGTGTTCGAGCGCATCGAGCAGTTAGCATTCATCCGCAACCAGGCGGGTGCTCACTATAACGACGTTGGTGCCCATCACAGTAACGCTGACATTAAGGAATTTGGGGAGGCGACCCTGGCCCTAGCAGAAGCCCTCATCTGTGATGTCTGCGGAAATTATGTGTTTAAGCGAGACCAGACAACGCATCGCGATTGCGGTGGCGATTGCAAGAAGTCAATGGTTCAGGAGAAGTAACCGAGTAGCTCAATTCCCAGACCTCTGGTAAAATTGACCAATGGTCAACACGCACTTCAAACTCGAGCCCCTCCTGCGCCAGCACAAGAAGACCCCTCTGGCGCTGGCCGAGGCCAGTGGGCTATCCAAGACCACGGTCTACAACATTGTGAACAACAAGGCCAAGGCCATCGAGCTAAAGACCCTCGACAAGCTGATGGCGGGCCTCGAGCGGCTGCTGGGCAGGCCGGTGCGCTTCGATGAAATCCTCGAGAAGCGCCCGAACAGCAAGCAGGAGCGGCTGGCTCAACTGCTCAAGGATGCCAAGCCCTTTAGTGCCAAGGACTGGCGCAAGGAGTGGCCCGCCTGGACTCCCGAGGAGCAGGCCGAGAACGAGGCGTTCCTTCAGGTGCTCGCCGAGGCCCGCGAGGCCAGCAAGGCCCTAAGCGTCGAGCGCGATAAGCGGCTGCTCGAGCTGTTCGATGAACCCCAAAC
>NZ_CALMCQ010000320.1 GCF_937863175.1 uncultured Meiothermus sp.
AACCCACTGCCGGGTTGGAACAATCTTTCCAACCTGACCGGTGAGAACAGCCCCTTCGACCTGCTGACCTTCTACGACCAGTTCACCCACCCTTTTGAGTTCCTGATCAATCCGGCCTCCTCGAGGGCCTTCATCAACCCCAGTACCGGATTCCCCGAAATTCAGATTAACGTAGATGCTACCGGCATCCAGATCACCGACTACCAGGGCAACCCCATCCACCTCGACCTGGGGCTGGGTACCCCTGCTGGTGTGGGTTTCAGCAAGGCCCTCACGCCTGGATCGCTTTTACGGATTCCTTTTTCGTTAGGGAATAATTTCTACCTGGACTTTGGTCTGTACGCAGGGGGTTTGGGTCTGGGTCTCTCGCCCAACGACCACCTCCGCCAGGCCTTGAGAAGTGGTCAGCTCGAGCCCAACACCGAGTATGCCCTCAACCTGAACGCGAGCGCACAGGCCGGTATCAGCGTGGGTTTTGGCTATGCGACCCGGCTGCCCGACCTGCCCATTCCCGACTTTGGTACGGCCAGACTCTACGCAGGAACTCGAGGCGAAGCCTTTTACGGGCTGGCCTATCTGGAGGGCAGCGGCAGCGTGGGGGTTCAGACCAATGCCCAGGGCCAGTTTGACCCCAACCAGCCACCGGTCTATCGGGGCAGCGTGTTTTATACCATTCCTGGCAACGGCAGCGGTTTTGGGGTCAGGGCCGATATTGGCGTGGTGATGGAAACCCAGGGCATCACCATCGGACTGGGCATACGCAATGCGCTGGGATTTGCTCGCTGGAGCGGTACGGAGCTGCGCTGGGATGGTTCTTCCAGCAACCCCATCTCGGGGCATGGCGAGCGCAGCGGTTTTGGCTTTATCCCTGCTTTCTTCCTGAATGCGGCCACCAGGCTACCTCTGGAAGTCGGGTCGCTGATTGTAGGGGGCGATCTGGGCTACGAGACCAGCCTGTTTGGCCGTTTTGGCGGCGAGTATAGCCTGGGGCCTGCGCGCATTCGGGCCGGACTCGGCTTTGACAATGGTTTCCGCTTTGGTCTGGGGGCTGGGTTTGTGGGGCCAGGGTTCACCATAGATACAGCCCTGACCACCCACCGCGCGCCCATCGTGGGCAGTACAGTGTTTGGTATTGCCCTGAGCCTGGGTTTGGGGTTTTGAGGTAAGACATGCCTAGACTGACCTTTATCACACTAATCTTGCTGCTGGTAGGTTGCAGTGCGGCCACCCGCTACATAATAAACGTCAATATCCTCAGCTTTATTCCCCAGAACCAGCGTACCCTGACCATTCCCGCGGGATCGGGATCGCTGCTATTTCCAGGGGCTAACCAGGAAGGACTCCTGGTTCCACTGCCGATTCGGCTCGACATCCTCGAGCGCGGACAGATACTGGTGGTCGCCAACCTCACCAACACCGGCAACACGGCCTTCAGCGGTAGTTACGAATTACGCCTGGCACGCGAAAACGACACCAATGTTAACGACAATACCGGGGGCGATATCGGGCTGGGGGCCGGCAGCTTCAATGTGCCGGTAGGGGGCACCCAGGAAATCTCCATCAACCTGGCCTTGAGCGACACCCAGAACAGACATGCCCTGGATATCATCAGAGGCGGCGCTTTCCGGGTGGCCATCCGCGTCGGAGCCAGTAGCTCCGGCGGTACCCTGGCCCTAGGTCAGGGTCGTATCTCGGTCACTGGACGACCCTTCGCAGTAGTCAAATAGACAAGAAAGCTGCCATACCGGGTATTTTCTGGGCACCGCTCTAGGGAGCTTCACTAAGCAGACGCTGGGCCAGTACGAGTTCCTTGGTTGGAATCCGGCTATGGATGAACCAGAATCCCACCAGTCCCAAGACCAGCACCACGCCTTTCACCCACAAAACAGGAATTAAAAAGATTGCGCTGGTGAGGGCAAAAAAGCTCAACATGCACAGTGCGAAAATCTTGGCTTTGCGGGGCATCCCGAGCCCTGAGCGATAGTCGCGCACCAGTGGCCCCACTTTCGGCAGGCCCAGTATCCAGCTGAGAAAGCGTTTGCTGCTCCTCGAGAAAAAGTAGGCAGCCAGAATAAAAAATACCGTGGAGGGCATTCCCGGAATGATCGCACCAACAAAACCCAGTCCTGCAAAGAAAAAACCTAGAGAAAGCCAGAGGGGTCGAAGAGGGTTGATGGGCGACTTCATAACTTCACAGTATGCCAGAAAACCAACCGGGATAAATGTACTCCTGTGGGGCGCCTGGAACGTATCGTGAAATCAGAACACCCAGTTCGGTGTCATGGTGAACCGGGTGAAGGGCCTGATACGCTGTACTGCACTGGATTCAATTTTGCGAAGCCGGTACTGTAAATCACCTCGGCCCTGGCGCCTTCAATACCAGCAGCCGAGGTCATCAAAACCATCGGCTGCTGGGTTGTTGGCCTGCGATTTGTAAGACTACAGTAGCCCAGCCTCGCGCAGTAGCCTGAGCGCAGTGCCCAGGGGCAGCTTCTCAAAATCCACCCTGGGGCTCTTGGCTACCGCCTGGGCGATGGGCAGCAAATTTGATGTGAGCACAATGCCCCGGGCAACGGGGTACTCGATAATCTCGCTGGTGAAGAATTGCTGGCCTTTGGGCGACAGCAGCCACAGCAAGAAACGATTGGCGGCAGTTAAGTTTTTGTGGGTTCTGAGAATACCGGCACCGGTCACCAATGCCAGTCCACCCACGTCTCCATCGGCAAAGTAGTAGGTGCCGATCGGCTGCCCAGCCCGCACAAGGCGCTGGATGTAGTAGTGGTTGGTCGAACCCAGATCAATTTCACCCGAACGAATGGCTTCCATCATGGCCGGGTTGGAGGTGTAGGATTTGGGTTCCAGAGCCCTCATCTCAACCAGCCACTGACGGGTGCGTGCTTCGCCAAACTGCATGACCATCGCGGCAATCATGTCCTGGAAGCTGCTGTAGGTGGGCGTCCAGCCGATTCGGCCCCGGTACTGGGTCAGCCGGGGCATGTCCATGATGCTTCTGGGCAGGTCTTCGAGCTTTACTCTGGCGGGGTTGAACCCGATAACCCGCAAACGCATGGTCAGGGGAACCCACTGGCGGCTGGCAGGCACGAAGTTGGTAGGAACCCGCGTAACGGAATCCCCCAGGCGAATAAAGAGCCCCCGCTCGGACGCAACGCCCAGTGCGCCCGCGGTATTGGCCCAGAAGATGTCCGCTGGACTCCGGCTTCCCTCTTCTTGTAGGGCCGCCAGAATTTCGGCATCACGCCCATAACGCACATTAACTTTGATTCCAGTCTCGGCCTCGAATTGCTTGACCAGTGGTTCAACCAGCCCTTGCCCTCGGCCCGTATAGACCGTAAGGCTTTGCTGCTGGGCTTGCGCCAGACCCAGTAGTGTCAAAACTGCAAAGATCAAGGCATGATATTTTTTCACTTCCGTCCTCCTCCGGCTCCAGGGTGAGTTTATTGGGGGACTGGCTCTAATGTCAAGCATTCCAGTCGGATTTATGGTGTATTGACCAGGATACTGCCCGGAACGAATGAATTTTGGAACCCACCGTTGCGGGCTGTTCGTGCGGCTCAACGATGGTGCGAGGTTAACTTATGTGTTTTCGCGACTTTCGCGGTTAAACTCGAGCTAATGCGTCACTTCCTCACCCCCACGGTAATTAGGGCCATTGGGCAAATACTGGCCGTTTCGTACCCCCTGCTGGCGCTCTCGGCAGGGGCTCGCTCGATCTATCAGCTTTTCTTCAAGCCCGGTGTAACCGACTTTTTCCCCCCTGCCCTCTCGGCTGTGGCTGCGGCCATTTATCTGGTAGCAACGGTGGCTTTTGTAATACGCAAACCCTGGGCCTGGTGGGTCTCGGTGGTAGCCCTCACCTTCGAGATGGTCGGGGTGCTGGTGGTAGGCACGCTGAGCCTGGTGATACCGGAAGTCATTGGGCGCACGGTCTGGCACGACTTCGGCATTGATTACGGCTTCCTCCCCCTGATCCAGCCCCTACTGGGCTTGGTGTGGTTGTTCTGGCCGGATAACCGGAGGGTTTTTTTTGCACCAGGTATCGAACAGCAAACTCCAAACGCGCCCTGAACAGCCTGGACATCGCGCTAGCTATCCGAGGTGCAGGCCCACTGCCGTGCTGGCTACAACCAATAGCCCAAAAGCCATCTGGGTCCAACCGACCAGTCTGGCCGGCACAGGCGGCCTGGCGAGGGTGAAGAGTGAAAGTGGAAAAAGCATTGCCAGGGCCACTACGCTCAGCCAGGGAACCAGGCCCGCCAGCATCCCGAGGATCAGCGCTGTGATGGCAAGCCCTTCCGCGATATAAACTGCGGCCAGATTCACCGACTCGCCCCTGGCCCGCCGAACCTGTGCACGAGCGTAGTAGATGGCGGCAAGTGAGCGCATCGCCAGTACCAGCCACAACCCCAATGCGAGTTTGGCCTCGAGGCCTCCGGCTAGCCCAATGCCTGCCGCCACCGAACCCATCGCGGCAGCCCCGGCAATCTCGGGGATCAGGTTGCGGCCCTGGTTGTGGGCATCGAACCAGAGCTGAAGGCCGATCAAGGGCAGTGCGGCGATCAGGGGCCACCAGAAACTGCCTTTGGCTGTGATGAAGGCCAGGGTCAAGCCAGATACTCCGATGGCCCCGTACAACAGAGCGAACCGCCGGGCAATGGAGGTGCGGGGAAACTGCTTGCCGCGCCGCAAGTCGGCCAGCCACAGCTTGAGCGGATGGCGGGTGAGGAAGGCCGCCAGGGCGAAGACGCCCAGCCCCAGCCCAG
Organism: uncultured Meiothermus sp.; assembly: GCF_937863175.1. Classification (GTDB taxonomy): domain Bacteria; phylum Deinococcota; class Deinococci; order Deinococcales; family Thermaceae; genus Meiothermus. The sequence goes on from NZ_CALMCQ010000320.1 coordinate 4,782, forward strand.
CTCCCGTGGGTGCAACCAACAGGCCCAGCAGGACGGGCTCGAGGGTGAACCCCCAGCCGCCGTGCTCGTTGGGCAAGGCAATCGTTTTGAGAGGTACGCGAACGCTGGTGGGTTGTGTGGCCATATGCTTGCTCGGGTACTTTGGCTCTTGGGGTGAACCGTGTGCAGGACTTGCAGCCGTTCCTGATGGAACTCTATCCACAATTCCTGTCGCGCAAACCCCTACTCCTTCGGAAGTAAAGTTAGCAACATCGTTAGCGGACTCTCTGCCCGTAGCGCATGAACCAGGCCCGCA
>NZ_CALMCQ010000321.1 GCF_937863175.1 uncultured Meiothermus sp.
GGTATCTTGACTGCGGCTTCCTTGGGCACAAAATACCCCACCCCCTGGTGATTGAAAGCTATGAGGGGCAAAGCCTGGGACATAGCCTCGAGGTTCACGCTGCCAAATGAATCTCGCAGACTCGTAAATACAAACGCATCTGAACTACGATACAGCTCTTTCATTTCGTGCCAGCCGACCCGGCCCAAAAACTGCACCTTGTCCTGAATACCAAATTCTGCGGCTCTGGCTTCACACATGGGACGAAGAGGGCCGTCGCCCGCGACCAACATCCTCACCGGGAGATCTGCCACCTGCTGCATAATCTGAAGCATTAGTAGAGGGGCTTTCATGGATTCCAGCCGTCCAGCCCATAGCAGGGTCATGGTGGGTTGCGGTGGGTGGACAGGAGGTTCAGAAGGCACATAGCTATCCGGTAGCCCGGAGACATTAAACATCTCAATTTGCGATCCTCCTGCCCGTCGCAGGAGGCTTTCGGTTTCTGCATTGGTCGCCAAGATGAGTGAAGTGCGCCGAACCGCCTGGCGTACGGGAGGGAGCAGAGGTAAGGCCAATACCCGCAAACTGCGCAGGGTTTCTTCCAGACCATCCGTTGTGAAATATTTGCGGTAGGCGAAGGGGGCCATTTGACCGCCACCCACCGAGCCCCAAATAAAGGGAATGGGTAGTTTCCACAACGGGGGTGGGGCGCTGACGGTATTCCAGCTAACGAAGTGGCTCAAATCGAAGCCCACTTGGTGGTGAAGCTGTTTGGCCACCCTGTACATCTCGCCCAACCAAAGCAGATAGTGCAGCCGGATGTTGCCTTTACCCTTTTGGGGATTCCAGGGATCAATGGCCCTAGGCGGTGATGCATAGTGAAAATGCAAGTTGGGATTTGGGTTGGACTGTAGATAGCGTTCGATGTTGCTACGATAACGTGGAAAAGTAACTACCCACACCTCGCAGTGACGTGACAATGCCAGGGCCCAACCCCAAGTAACTGCTTCTTCAGACCCATGATCCGGGCTACAACCATATCCAGCCAGAAGAATTCGCATAGTATTCAACGTCCAGGTAGTATCAAGACAGCGTAGATAAGTATAGACCATTAGCTTTGCTTGCCAAGACAGATGCAACCAAACGATATAGTTCTTGATTTTAGATGGGGATTCAAGCGATCTCCGGGTAACCCGCCTACGGTAATATGGCTTTTGCACCTGATTTGCCATTCACTTCATGTATGGTACAAAAGCAAGGATACCGACATCCAATAGCTTCCAACCCATGACCCAGGCCTCCGATAAAAACGCCAAAGCCACCCCTTCGCCTAGGCGCATCCACAAAGTGCGCTCGTTGCTGAATGCTTATTTCAAGGTTGTGAGTTGGGCCGGCTTGGCATCCCCAGATCGCACGGTGGTGCTGACCTATCATTCTATTCGTCCGCCTGGACTGTATAAGTATTCAACCTCAGCGGCGTTGTTTGAAGCCCATCTGGAATGGCTGGCTGCCCACTGTACAGTTGTCGGTTTTGAAGAGGTGTTGTTGCCGGCAGAGCAACCGAGAGGCAAACCAAGGGTAGCCATAACCTTCGATGATGGTTATCAGGATAATGTGGAAATAGCCCTGCCCTTGCTGCAAAAGTACCGATTGACCGCCACTTTTTTCATTACTACAGGCCTGCTGCAAAAAGACACTCCTACCCTGAACCGCCTGGCCGCCAATTTTGGGAATTCATTAGAACAGATGGGGCCACTGAACTTTGCAGGCTTGCGAGCACTGGATGCTGCTGGAATGCACATTGGCGCACATACCCATAGCCACCACAACCTTCGCCAGCTATCACCTAAAGAGCAGCGGGAAGAGCTGTACAAAAGTCGAGCTATTCTGGAAGATGCGCTGGGCAAGGTAGTGCCGACCATGTCATACCCCTATGGCCTTCCTGGTTATGCGGTGGATGCAGGGGTGTCACGGGCTAGTCTGGAAACAGGTTATCGACTAGCAGCCACGGTGCATTTGCGCGCAGTCAGACCCCTGGACGATCCCGGTCGAATCCCACGATTCGTACTTACTGACGAAAATTTGCAGGATCTGAGAACCATTGTTTTTGGTGGTATGGATGTTGTGGGCTGGTATCAGGATGTTACCTTTAGCTTATTGCGCAAATAACGCTTTGACGGGGTGTGCTTTGGCAATTCCTTTACATAGAGCGGTTTTCAGTAATAATGCGACCGCACCCCGGACAAAAATGCTTTGCAAGGCATATTTTTTACCGCTGGGAGCGGCGGCTAACAAATTGCGAAAGCCGCAATAGGGTCAGGGAAAGTTTAGTTTGGCATTTTTTTTGCTCCAATGCCCTGCTTTAGCAACTCCTGACTAGGTTGCTTTTTCTACTGCTCCATGGTATTTTCTGTTTGTCCAACGCTTATTGGTATCAATATAATATAGAGCTACACAACAAGCACAATATTGATCACCTGCTAACCAGTAACCGGGGTGTGGCGAGATGTGTTGCTGTCTGCACACCTTGTCTAGACAACTTTATGCCGCCCAGGACAAGCTTTGAAACAAGCCTCTCCTGGCATTTATATCCGGTTGGCGTTATGTGGTCGTTACTGCGTTAAAGATGTCAAGCTTTCCATATCCTTTTGACAACAATGCTCTACGATTTTACTATTCTCATGGAACCTGTGTGAGAAAGCTAACATCAAGCGGGTGCATATTTCGGCGAAAGGAGATTATGGCACAACACGGTGTACCTTGGGCAGTTACACAAGAGGACGGTCTGCGTGTTGGTGCTTTGTCGAGTAGACAAACCTCTACTTGGGCACTAATTATTTTGTGGCTGACAGATGTGCTGGCACTCGAGCTTTCACTGGGGCTTGCGCTGGGTCTTCGCGCGGCACTCTCTCCCTGGTGGTTGCATCCTGCGCCCTACAGCGACTATACCTATCTGGCGCTGGTGTTGGCCGCGTTTCCGATTGGCTATGCCTTCTGGGCCTTGTACCCAGGCTATGGCGTACATCCCGTTGAGCGGATGCGCCGAGCCCTGCTGATTACGACCGTGCTGTTTACCTGTACGGTGGTGGGCCTGGCCTTGTTTCCGGCAACGCAGATGTATGTGGTGGTTCTGGTGCTGACCGGAGGCTTTGCATTGCTGCTGGTTCCCCTGCTCAATGCATTGGCGCGGGAGCTTCTGGTAAGGGCCGGCTACTGGGGGCAGCCGGTGGTGATTCTGGGAGCGGGTCTGATTGGAGCTATGGTAGCTCGAGCGCTCAAGCGCGAGCGCTACCTGGGAATGGTTCCGGTGGCTTTTCTGGACGACGATCCTCAAAAACAATACCGCGTGGTCGAGGGGGTTCCGGTTATTGGTGGCCTCGAGCGGGCCGAACAGCTCAGCAAGCAAGGGGTGCAGGAAGCCCTGGTGGCGATCTCGAGCATCGGGCGGGCCGAACTCAAAGGTCTGGTCAACCGGCTTCCTTTTTTGCATGTGGTGGTGGTACCCGATCTTGGGGAACAGACGATTGATTGGTTCATGGTGCGGGATCTGGGCCGGATTCATGGCCTTTCGATTCGCAAAAATCTTTTGTTGCCGCGCAACCGATTGATCAAACGGTGGATGGATTGGTTGCTAAGTTGGCCGCTGTTCGTGCTTAGCCTACCGCTGATCTGGGTGCTGGCGTTTTGGGTGCGCCTGATCAGCCCTGGTTCGCCCTACTTTACCCAGACCCGCGAAGGGTTCCATGGTAGAAAAATTGACATCCTGAAACTACGCACCATGTACCCTGATGCAGACCAGCGACTCGAGCGCCATCTGGCCGAAAACCCCGTGGCCAAAGCCGAGTGGGAGCGCTCCTTCAAACTCAAGCACGACCCGCGCATTCTGCCTGGCGTGGGCTACTTTCTCCGCAAAACCAGCCTGGATGAACTGCCCCAACTGTTTAACGTGGTACGCGGGGAGATGAGCCTGGTGGGGCCGCGCCCTTTCCCGGCCTACCACCTCGAGCGGTTCTCGCCGGAGTTTCGCGAGCTACGCCACAGCGTCCTGCCCGGTATGACCGGCTTCTGGCAAGTGCTGGCCCGCTCCGACAGCGACCTCAAGCTGCAAGAAGAACTCGACACCTACTACATCCGCAACTGGTCACCGTGGCTGGATGTGTATCTGCTGTTCCGTACCGTAATGGCGGTGCTGGGTTCAAAGGGGGCGTATTGAATGGAGGCCAAGGAGTTACGGATTGAGCGAACCAATGTGCTGGGAGTGGGCATTAGTGCCATCAACCTTCCGTTGGCGCTCGAGACCCTGGATGCCTGGATCAAACGCAAGCACCGCACCTATGTATGCATTACCGGGGTGCATGGGGTCATGGAAAGTCAGGCCGACCCCGAATTGCGCAAAATTCATAACCAGGCCGGTCTGGTCACACCCGACGGTATGCCGATGGTCTGGATGAGCCGCCTGGCGGGACACCAGCACGTAGACCGGGTCTATGGCCCCGATCTGATGCTGGCAGCGTGCGAAGCCTCTGCGCATAAGGGATATCGCCACTACTTCTATGGGGGCAACGAAGGAGTTCCCGAACTGCTGCGCGACAAACTACGGGAAAAGTTTCCAGGTTTGCGGGTGGTGGGCACCTACTCACCCCCCTTCCGCCCCCTCACCCCCGAAGAAGATGCAGCCATCGTGGCCCAGATCAATGCTGCCCAGCCCGAC
>NZ_CALMCQ010000322.1 GCF_937863175.1 uncultured Meiothermus sp.
TCCAAATCCCGATGATCCCGGATAACCCCGTTTTTTCTCTCCATCATCAGCTCCACTGCCCCCTATCTCCCCCTCTCCCCAGCCCCCTTGCCCAGATCAAGCACCCGTCATCTTGCGAATTTCTTCATCGGAGGGCAGATCACCCCCACCGGGTGCGGCTTCCGGTTGGTGTTTGAGCACCTGGGTCTTGGCCCCAATCTTGATGGTCTTGGCGGTGCCGATGCGGATGGTTTTACTGCTCTTGAGCTCGCCCACAGCCTGGTCGAGGGCGCGGGTCATGGCGGTGTTGCCCAGCTTGACGGTCAGGTTGCGGGCCAGTTCCAGGGTTCTGGCGGCCTTAGCGGGGTCGGTGCGGGCCTCCTGGGTAGCCTGCTTGACCAGCATCTCGAGGTTGCGCTGCTGCACCCAGTGCATCACCTGAGGGTCAATGCGGGCGGTCAGGGTTTCGTCGGTGGTGAACTCCACCACGATGTCCATCGGGGGCACTTCGCCCCGGTAGCCCTTGCCGGGCACCTCGTAGGTCAGCCCCATCTGGGCCAGGCGGATGCGCGAGGCCGGGCGGGCCGGCAGGGTGAACTCGAGGATAAACACCGTCCAGTCGCCCTTGGCAGCGTTGCCCAGGGGGTGGGGCTGGCTTCTGAGGTCTACCTCGCTCTGGGTAGGGTAGACCCGGGTTACCCGCTCGAGCGTCACGTCTCTGACCGTCTTGACCGCCAGGGCAATGTTGGTGATGACCTCGTTGGCCGCGTTCTCCAGCTCGCCCAGGATGGCCTGCGGCAGTTCGCTGGCCCGCAGGCTGGGGGGTAGTGGATTCTGCGTGTCGGGCACAATGTGGAAAGGCTTGCCCTGGGTGCGGTCGGTGATGCTGGTCAAAAGGTCGTCGTTCCAGTCGTCGCCCACCCCAATGGCAGTGACGGGAATATGGGCCTCGGCGAGCTGCTGGGCGGCCTGCTCCACCAGCGGCTCGTCGAAAGCCTGTCCGTCAGTCAGGAGCAGCATCCGGCGGCTGCCGCTCTCTTTGTTAAGCTGCTTCATGCCCTCCAGCATTCCGGCCCCCATGTGGGTTCCACCGGAAAACTGGGTGAGCTGCTCGGCGGCGGCGATCAGCCTGGCCTTACTGGCTGCATCGGTAAAAGGCTGCACCACCCCGGCGTAGTCATCGAACTTGACCAGGGCCAGCCGGTCTGTAGGCTGAAGCTGGCGGCTATTGAGCAGGTTTTGCAGGGCCTCCACCACCAGATCCATCTTGCTCCGGGCCCCTCGCACTACCTCATAATCCTTGCCGTCAATGCGCACATTCTGCCCAGTGCGATGGGTGGGTTGGGTGACTACCTCGCGCATCGAGCCCGAGGTGTCCACTACGAAGGCAATGGCCAACTGCGGCCTGGCGCCAACCGCTTCGGCCTGCGGTTGTACTTTAAGGGCCAAAAACATCTTCTGACCGGCCATGTTGGCCATCAGGTATTCGCGGTGGGGTTGCAGACGGGTCTCGAGCATAAGCCTCCGGTGGTGAAACTCAGATGAGCCTTGGGGAAGAACTCCACGAATCCCATGGAAATATTCCCCGTTTGCTATTCAGGGTCTGGTATTTGGCTTCTGACAGACGAAAGCACACCACATACGATTGTAGCTTAAGCGGTAAATAACGTCTTGAGCGGTTTCCGCGATGGACAGGCTGGTTGGAAATTTTTCTGGAAAAGTACATCCACCCCCCACCGTCCAGGTGCGACCAGGATGGAAATTTGGGGGATGGTTTTACACGGTGCACTTCCGGGGTTGCATCGGCTCGGTGGCCGGGCCTCTGTGGGTAGCGCAAATGCCTGATGGGGAGATCCTTAACCGTTGCTTTACCCCAGCCTGGAGCAGCTGGTTTGATTTGATGGGTCGGCGAACAATTCCTCAAGGCCCAGAAAGTTGAGCCCGGGTCTTCTTAAGCGGTTCGTCCAGCAGGCTGAGGGGCTCCTGGGCCAGGGTTCGCAGCGCTTTGCGACGGCGGCTCTTGAGCTCTTTGAGTTCAAGGCGCTCGAGCTTGAGGCGGTGCAGGGCGTAGTCCAGATAAACGGCCTGGGCCTCGGGGGCCGTCCCACCCAGTACTTTGCGCCGTGCCAGGAAGCGCTCGGGTTCCAGGGCCTGCAACAACTCCGGGTTCCCAAATCCCAGGTGGCTGTGCAGGTCGTCCAGGCCCAGCTCTGCTACGGTACGGCCCTTGTTGCTGAGTTCGCGCAGCATTCCCTGCACCTTGGGGTAGGCCTCGGTCAAAGACAGATGCTGTCCAGACACCAGCACATCTACCAGCTCGGAGGCCAGCACACTGCGGTCGGTCAGGCCCTGGGCCAACACTTCGGGCACAAAGCGGCTTTCCTGCAAGGCCACCCGCATCAGGGCTACCGCTCCTTCGGCGGCATAAAAAAGCCCCTGCAAAGGCTCGAGTACCGCTGGGCCATGGTCGTTTACATCGCCAAAGGGCGTGCTGTAGTTGAGGTGGCCAAAGGTGGTGGGGCCCCCCATCAGCTCGGCCAGGAAGCCCCGCACATGCTCCAGCACCACCGGATTAACCTTCTGCGGCATGATCGAAGAGCCCTGGCTAATTTTTTCGGCCACTAAAAACCCACCCTGTTCAGCCCAGAACAACAGGTCGGCGACCAGGCGCGAGAGGCTGGTGCCCATCCCGGCCAGGGCATAGGCGATTTCCAGTGCCCAGTCGCCTGCCGCGATGGCATCGTAGGTGTGTTCCAGGGTGGCCCCAAATCCCAGCCACTGGGCCAGTGCCTTACGGTCTACCGGATAAGGGCTGCCTGCCAGGGTAGAGGCGCCTAAAGGACACTTGTCGGTGGTCAGGAAAGCCGAACGCAAGCGCAGGTAATCGCGCGAGAGCAGGTTTTCGACCCCGGTCAGGTAGTGCCCCAGGGTGGTGGGCTGGGCCGGGCGGTGGTGGGTATAGGCGGTGAGGAGGGTCTGACGGTGGGTCTGACCCAGACCCAGCAGCTCCCGCCGCAGATCCGATAGCGCGGTCAGAACCCGCAATAGCCGCTCGGAGGCATAGGCCCGAAACACCGTGAGGTCGAGGTCGTTGCGGGAGAGGCCGCGCCGCAAGGCCCCGGCGATTTCGTAGCCGAAGCGCTCCCGCAGGTGGAAGTCTATGGTGAAGAACACATCTTCGAGTTGTCCGCTAAAACCAGGGATGGGGTCTTTGCGCAATTCACTCAAAGCCCAGGCAGCCTCTTTGGCCTCGGGAATGCTTAACCTGCAAAGGCCCAGCGCATAGGCGGTGAGGGCATCGAAAAAATAATCGCCCAGGTGTTCTTTGGCGAAGCGGAAGTGTCTTTGTAACACCCAGCGACGGTACAGGTTGTGCCAGCGCATATGCACCTCCTCAATAGTGGCCTGCCGAGGGGCTATATGCCCTCCGATAACCAGGATATACCACCTGGATGGAAGCAGCATTTGAGCCTTCTATTCCTGCATTTGCGC
>NZ_CALMCQ010000323.1 GCF_937863175.1 uncultured Meiothermus sp.
GACTGCACCCCGGGTTGTTTTGAAAACCGCCTCCGGGTTGCCCAGGTTCCCTGGCTGGATAAAACCCATGCTCTATCGCCATTCGCCTCGTCTGGGGCGCACCTGTAATTTCGAAAATCAGCAGGTATTTCACCTCGAGTACGTCTGTAGCCGATGGTTATTGATTCAGCCTCTTTTTTCAAATCTGCTCTACACTGAGTAACGTGCGAAACCTGGTGCAAATTCTGGTGGCAGTGGGGTTCATCGGTGCGCTGGCTTTTTTCTTCTTGTTCTACCCGGCCCAAAAAGTTGAAATCCTGATCTGGACTTCGGGCGAGAAGCAGAATGTGCTCAAGCCAGCCCTGGAGGAGTTCAACCAGCAGGGCCGTACAGTGCTGGTGGGTTCTCGGCGCTACACCGTGCAGGCCAGAAGCGTGACGGTCAATTCGGGCGAAATGTATACCCACCTGGTGCGCCGGCTCAACCAGGGAGTGGCCTTCCCCGAGCGAACCGGCGGCGATCCAACCGTGCTTTCCCCCTCTACCTCGGACTGGCTGGCTCAGGTGAACCTGGACACCCGCCGCCAGGTCTTCGACTTTGCCGATATGCCCTCCATCGTGCGTACCCCGGTGGTGATCTTCACCTTCCGCGAGATGGCGGAGTGCCTGGGCTGGCCAGCCAAGCCCATCGGCTGGTCGGATATCATCGCGCTAAAGGAAAGCCCCCAGGGATGGGCTTCTTGCCCCACGGCCAGGGCCGAATGGGGGCGCAAGCCCAGGGTGGCCTTCACCGACCCCACGGTAAGCTCGACGGCCCGCTCGACCCTGCAACTGCTCTACCAGGCTGCCGCCGGAAGATCTGGCCCCAACCTTACTTTAGAAGATGTGCGCTCGGCCAGAACCCAGAACTATGTGCGGCGCTTCCAGGCCACCGTAGATCACTATTACCCCGAGACGCTCAAACTCCAGACCAAAATCTTTCAGGGGCCGCGCTTTGTGCATTTTGCTCCCCTGGAGGAGTACAGCCTTCCCTGGCTCTATCAGGGGCGGGTGAACGCCGAGAGTGTGCCAGGAGGCCAGGTCGTACAGCGGCCCATCACCGATGCGGGCTACGAAGTAGTTGCGCTGTATCCCAAAGAGGGCACGGTCTGGCACGACAACCCCTTTGCTATTGCCAATGCCGACTGGGTCACACCCCTACAGCGGGCCGCAGCCCAGGTGGTCAAGGAATACCTCCTGACCGAGCCGGTACAAAAGCAATTCCTGGCCTGGGGGTTCCGCCCAGGTTCCAGCTTACCTTTTGCCAATGTGCTTAACGCCACCCTGGGTATCAACCCCAGCGAACCCAAAAAGTTGCTTGGGAAGCTGAACCCCGAGGTAGCGAGGGCCATTCAGAATAGCTGGGAAGATGTAAAAAAGCCCGGTGTGGCGGTGCTGGTGCTGGATACCTCGGGTTCGATGTCGGGCGAACGCATACAGCAGGCCAAGGAAGGGGCCAAGCGTTTTCTGGATCGAGCGGCCCCTGGGACCCACGTGGGGCTGGTCACCTTTTCCAGCTCCGTTCAGGTGCGGGTTCCTATTGGCCCGCTGAACAAGACCCGCTTTGCCATTGTTGAAGCGGTGGACTCGCTTACCGCCAGGGGCAACACCGCCATGTATCAGGCGATCAAGCAGGGACTCGAACTTGCAGACGGCTACGAGGGGGTCTCGAGGGAGGCCATTCGGGGGGTGGTGTTGCTATCCGATGGAATCGCCAATACCGGTTCTGTGGGTATCTCGGGGCTGCTCAAGCTCACTGACCGCCAGGAACGGGATGTTCGTCTGGAGTTCCCGGAGAGTGCGCAACTCCGAAATATCGTAGCGACTGGCCTGGCCTTTACCCCCCAGAACACGGTTCACGTCTTTAGCGTAGGGATTGGCGAAGCGGACTGGGAAGCCCTGCGCCTGGTGGCGGAGGGTACGGGTGGGGTGCTGGTGCGCAGCGATGAAAGTGGCCTGGGGCCGGTGCTCGAGCGCTTTTCAAAATATTTCTGATGTTCTGGTAAGCAGCTCATGGTGGACACCAGTGGTCCGGGCCAAAGTGGGGCGGCTATGCCCGGCTTACAGGTTCACCCGAACGGCTCCAAACAATAGTGCTGGCGCGAAAACGGGTAGGGTTTGCCCGGATTGCGGGAAGTGAGGACGCTTTTTTCGCCGACC
>NZ_CALMCQ010000324.1 GCF_937863175.1 uncultured Meiothermus sp.
TCAGGGAAGGAACTGGAATTACTTTCGGGAGCAGTGGCTCGCCTTAGTTCCTGAGAGGGGCCGCTATACAAGCGTTGATGGGATTGTCGTCACCCATGACGACATTAAAGCCCGAGAGTATCTGGAAAGCGATCGCTTGGATCTCGACCACCTCTCGCTGCCGCGCGAAGGATGAATCATGCTCCTGTCCCTGAGCTAACGCATGATCCCCCTTGACCTTTCCAACGACTCGAGTAAGCTATAGTGCGTTAGAAAGTTTAACTTTCAGACGATGCTGCGTGGAGACAAAACCGTGCCGGTGGTAACGGTCAAAACAAAGTTTCAGGTGACGATCCCGCAAGAGGTGCGCGAAGTGCTTGGCATTGCCGAAGGCGACCTCTTGGAAGCTAAGGTCGAAAACGGCAAGATCGTCCTGACGCCTAAAGAGCTCATCGATCGCCGAGCGGCAGCTTTTAGACGGATGGAAGCCCTTGGCGAGCGGGTCCGGAAACGCCTGGCGCGCGAAGGCATGACTGAGGAAGACCTCGACCGCATGATCGAGAAAGAGGTGGAGGCGGTGCGCACTCGGCGGTACGCAGGGCGCGGTTGAGCCCCATGCGTCCCTCCTAAGCAGCGCCCTCGTCAGGAGTGAGACCTGATCGTCTCGCAAATGTCGCTGTCCTTTTAGGAGCGGCCCACCCGATAGGTTTTGCACGGTTCAGGCTGTCATGCTGCTTGGCGGTGTTCGTGCTACACTGTGCACATGAGTGCAACAGGCCGAGCCAACACGCCGAGAGGGCCACGAGGCATCCGCCTGTCCGAGGCGCTGCAACGCGCTATCCAGCATGAGGCCGAGGCGCGTGGGCGCTCCTGGTCCGCCATGACCGCCGAACTCCTCGACGAAGCCATCCGCCTGCGGCGCGTACCCGGCATCGCCTTCGTCGACGGCGCCACCGGCCGCCGCGCGGTTATCGCCGGCACCGGCCTCGACGTGTGGGAGCTGATCGCCACCTGGAAAGAGGTGGGAGAGGACGAGGAAGCGCTACGGCAAGCCTATCCCTGGCTTTCTTCCATGCAACTCCGTAGCGCCCTGGGCTACTACCAGCTCTATCCCCAAGAGATCGACGCTCGGCTTAAGCGCGAGGCGCAATGGACGAAAGAACGCTTGAGGCGGGAGCTGCCTTTCGCTGCCCCGCGTGAAGCGGATGCCTGACACCTTGCGCTTTCTTCTCGACGAAGACCTGTCGCCCGAGGTCGCCGCGATTGCGCGCGGTCTTGGCCTCGAGGTCCTCAGCGTCCACGAGATCGGCCGCACGGGTTACGACGACGAAGCGCAACTGACGTTCTCCGCTTCCCAAGGGCGCATCTTCGTCACTCGTAATCGGGACGATTTCATCGCACTCACCAAAACCTTTTACTCCACCAATCAGCCACACTACGGCGTCTTGCTGGTGCCGCGCAGCCTGCCGAATCAGCAAGGAGAGAAGATTGCTCACGCCTTAAAGCGCTGGCGGGAGCGCTACCGTGAGACGGAGCCGGGGCCTGGCTTCGTCGATTTCCTCTAGGCCGCCACCCTGCTACCCGTAAATCTCAGATGCACAAGGTTTAAAAAGAGTCTCGACGGTTGCTGAGCTGCTATTCTGGGTATGTGAAAGCACGCGTCTTTATTTTCGTGACTGCCCAGTTCCACCCGGTGCTTGCCAGGCTGGGCATGAAAGCGTGAGCCCGATGAACCCCGCTACCCTGCTCGAGGCCCTGATCGAAGAACTCCGCAAGGCCGGGCGCTACAACCGCAACGACCAGGTAGCGCCCGCAGCTATCCTGTGGCCGGATGCAGCCCGGCGCTTCGAGCCCCTGCTGCCGCACCTGCGGGGGGCGCTGCCGGTGCTTACCCTGGGAGCCTACAAGCCGCAGGAGCTAACCGGGCCGGCCATCTGGATTCGCTGTGCCATTGCGGGCACCTTGCCCGACCTGGCATTGCCGGAGGGGGTGCCCGTTGTCTATCTTCCGGGGGTGGAAAAGACTCAGCTTCGGGCAGTGCAGGAGTGTTCCGACGACTTGAAACCCCTGGCCGAGCTACAGTACCGGGGTGTGTTTTTCGCCCACGAAAATGGCAAGGACCATACCCCTGCGGCCCTGTTGAGCCAGCAAGGCCTCAAAGTGGCCAAAGACCAGGCCTCCCAGGGGGCTTTGCTGCGGGCTCTGGGGCGGGTGGCGCTGGAGCCCCTGGCCGAGCTGCAGCGGCACCCGGTGCTGAATGCGGAAATCATCCACGGGCTGCTGAACCCCGACCCGGTGGGCCGCCTGCTGGACTGGATGGCCCGGCCCGAAGACGCGCAGGCGCAGATGCAAGCCGAAGGAACCTGGCTAGCCTTTGTCGAGCAGTGCCGACAGCACTACAACTTTAACCCCGAAAAAGACGGTTTGCTGAGTGCAGCGCTAATGCTGGGGGAACGCCAGGGCAAATGGAGCAGCGTCTGGGAGCGCTTCGCTCAGGCACCGCAGCCCTATGCCGCTATCGCCGGGCCCCTGCGCCAGGCCAAGCCCAGCGGTCTTCTGGCTGCCTACCCGGAAAGCTGGCCGCAGGACAACCAGGAGGCCGAGGCCCAGCTGCGCCAGGAACTGCTGCGGCTTGGGACCGGTTCGGCAGGCCAGGCCAGGAAAAGTCTGCTGGCCCTCGAGGCCCAGCATGGCAAGCGGCGGGGCTGGGTCTGGGCCAGGCTTGGCCAGGCCCCGCTGGCTATGGCTCTGGAGCCTCTGGCCCATCTGGCCGAGGCCACGGCTAAGCCCCTGGGTCATGGCCTGCCCACCGAGCTTGCCCAGCGCTACTTTGCCCAGCACTGGCAGACCGATGCCCAAGCCCTGGGAGCCCTGGCCAGGGTGCAGACCGCTGCCGACACCGCGGCGGTTGAGGCCGCACTCACTGCAATTTACCGGCCCTGGCTCGAGGATGCAGCCAAGGCCTTTCAAGCAGCCGTATACGCACAGCCGCTGCCCCATCCCGAAATTGGCCCTCCCGGCCCCGGCACATGCCTGCTTTTTAGCGACGGCCTGCGACTGGACGTGGCGCATAAGCTGGCCGAGGTGCTCGAGGGCGAGGGCTGTGAAGTAGAGCGGGGCTGGGTGTTTGGGGCCCTGCCGGGCGTGACCGCTACCGCCAAGCCTGCCATTAGCCCCCTTGCGGCACAGCTCCTCCCCGATCAAGGCTTTGAGGTGCGGCTGGGTGGCGTCCGGGTAAGTGCTGCCCTGCTGCGCAGGAGTCTGGAGGAGGCCGGGCTCTCGGTAATGGTGGACACCCAGCCTGGCGACCCCGGAAAGGGCGGCTGGTGCGAGTTCGGCGAGCTGGATAGCAGCGGCCATACCCAGGGGCTCAAACTAGCCCGCCATGCCGAAAGCCTGGTGCGGGATTTAGCTGAACGGGTTCGTGCTCTGCTCGAAGCGGGCTGGAACCAGATCTGTCTCATCACCGACCACGGCTGGCTGCTGGTTCCAGGGGGTCTGCCCAGGGCCGAGCTGCCCCAGCACCTCACCGAGGTGCGCAAAGGCCGCACTGCCCGCCTGAAGCCGGGGGCTTCGCTAAAGGTGCAAAAGGTGCCCTGGCGTTTTGACCCGCTGGTAGAGATGGCGGTTGCCGAGGGCATTTGCGCTTTTGAGGAGGGTAAGGTGTATGAGCACGGCGGGCTCAGCGTGCAGGAGTGTGTGCTGCCGTTGTTCACCGTGCGCAGGCGGGGCCAGCCCTCTGGCCTGGCAAAACTGGGCCGGGTACGCTGGAAGGGGCTGCGCTGCGAGGTAGTGGTAGAAGGCGGAAGTGGCCGCGAACAGGTGGCTTTGCGCCTGGCGGCAGCCGACGTGGATACTACCGTTGCTGGCCCCAGGCCGGCGGGTCAGTCGCTGCTGGTGGCAGACGACGCCCTGGAAGGACAGACTGCTTTTGTAGTGGTATTGTCACCCGAGGGCAGGGTGGTATCCCAGCTAAAGACCCGCATTGGAGGGGAGTGAGTGGAACCCGATTTTGAGCTCGATCCCATTGACCGGCTGGCCGCCCAGGCCTACGACGGCTACATCGTCCGAAAGGATCTGGTGCGCAAGTTCAAGGGCCAGTACCCCGTCCCGACCTATGTGGGGGAGTTTCTGCTGGGCCGATACTGCGCCAGCACCGACCCGCAAGAGATTGTCGAAGGACTGCAAATTGTGCAAAAACAGCTCCAGAGCCGTGCTGTGCGAGCCGGAGAGGAGGAGCTTTTCAAAGCCCGCGCGCGGGAGATGGGCTCGGTCAAGCTCATTGACATGGTGACCGTCCGGCTCGACGAGCGCTCGGACTCCTATCTGGCCGCCCTGCCCAGCCTGCGGCTGAAGGATGTTCGCATAGACGAAGACATTGTGATTCAGCACGAACGACTGCTCACCGGCGGTTTCTACGCCGAGGTAGACCTCGAGTACGATGCCGCCATCGCGCAGGAGAAAAGCGGGCGGCCCTTTGCGGTGGGCGGCCTGCGCCCCATTCAGATGTCCAAGCGCAACGCGCTGGAGGAGCTGGCTAAAGGGCGCAGGCTGTTCAACACCCAGGAGTGGAAAGGCTTTTTGTTGCGCAGTGTGGGCTATGAGGCGGAAGCCATGTCGGAGCGCGCCCAGGACGTGATTCTGTTACGAATGGTTCCTTTTGTCGAGCGCAACTACAACATGGTAGAGCTTGGGCCCAGGGGCACCGGTAAGTCCCACCTCTTCCAGCAAATTTCGCCTTATGCCCACCTGGTTTCTGGGGGCAAGGCAACCGTGGCCCGGATGTTTGTCAACAATGCCACCGGACAGCGGGGCCTGGTCTGCCAGTACGACGTGGTGGCCTTCGACGAGATATCGGGCATCTCCTTCGACTCCAAAGACGGGGTCAACATCATGAAAGGCTATATGGAGTCGGGCGAGTTCTCGCGTGGCAAGGAGAGTATTCGGGCCAATGGTAGCCTGGTGATGGTGGGCAACTTCGATGTGGACGTGGAGCACCAGCAGCGGGTAGGACACCTGTTGGGCCCCCTCCCCCCCGAGATGCGTGACGACACCGCCTTCATGGATCGCATCCATGCGTTTGTGCCAGGCTGGGATGTGCCCAAGATGGCCGCACACCTGTTTGCCGACCATTTTGGCCTGGTCAGCGATTTTCTCTCGGAGTGCTGGAGCCAGCTACGGGGGTATAGCCGGCTGGATGTGGTTCATCAGCGTGTCCGACTGGGCAGTGCGCTAAGCGGGCGCGATGTGAACGCGGTTCAAAAGACCATCAATGGCCTGCTGAAGCTGCTGTACCCCGATCCCGAGCAGTCTGTAAGCGACGAAGACCTGCAGTGGGCAGTACGGCTGGCACTGGAGTCCCGTCGGCGCGTCAAGGAGCAGCAGAAGCGCATCGGCTCGGCGGAGTTTCGCAACACCCACTTTTCCTTTATTCTCGCCGAGGGTATCGAGCAGTTCGTCTCTACCCCCGAGCTGCACAGCGAAGGCTCCATTGGCTCGGATCCCCTGCCGCCGGGGCAGGTCTGGGGCATCGGTCTGGGAGGGACGGCCGAGGCTGCTGGCCTGTACCGGCTCGAGGTCACAGTGGGGCCAGGCAGCGGTGTGCGTATTGTAAACCGGCCCGCCCCGTCCCCGTTTCAAGAAGCGGTGCGAAGTGCGGAACAAAACCTTTATGCCTTTGCACGCCAGCTGGTGGGAGACCGCGAGCCCCGGGAGCACGAGTTCTGGGTGCAGCTGAGGGCATTTGACGCGGCAAAATCAGGTAGCTCGCTGGGCGCGCCGGTCTTGCTGGCGCTGTGCAGCGCCCTGCTGGGCAAGAGCCTACGGGGTGGCCTGGTAGTGGTGGGAGGTCTCAACCTGGGGGGCGGCCTCGAGCCCGTTTACAACGCTGTATCGGTAGCCGAACTGGCCATTGAAAAGGGGGCCCAAACCCTGCTGATCCCCATTTCAGCCCGCCGACAGCTCTACGACTTATCCGACGATATGGCCATGAAGATCAACGTGGTGTTTTATGCGGAAGCCAAGGAGGCTTTGCAGAAGTCCTTGGTGGAGTAAGTTTTCCATGAGCTGCGCGCACCCATAGCGACGAAAAGAAGGGGAGTTTCTGGCCAGGGCCTTTTTCACAATGCACAAGAAAAAGTTGCCAGTAACTCCTCCCCCCATGTGGGGAAGGGAAGGGTGGGGGGTTGAAGCCAAAACCTGGTGCATTTGCGCTCCCATGAACACTTCTGGCCATCGGCTGGCAGTCCATCCATAGCTTCTCAGGCAAAGCGAGCTTTTCAGGAGCTACCCGCAGCGGAGGCGACAAAACGAAAGGGAGTTTCTTGGTAGGGGTTCGCGCCGACGTTCCAGTGTAGTTATGGCCCAGACTCTGTCCAGGATTCGCTGGCGCATGATGACCAGTCACGGGCCTCGCACCCTGGATGTTCTCCACGGTGGGGCCGAGTAGGTAGGCAAGCGAATAGGCGAGCTAACCGGGCGTCGCTTCGATATCGGCGTACACCCCGCCGGTGAGTTAGCTGATCTTCACCCTCCTGCCCCAGGCTAAAATGATTTGCCAGACGGGGCAGAAAGCGTCTTTTGTGCTTAGGTTGTGGTCTATAAGCTGTTGTCGTAAAAGCTCGTGAAACAGGTTTTAGCCGGGGTAACATGGTCGACCGGGAGGAAGTTGGGCTAAAGACCCCGTCTAAGAACTGGTAAGGCTGCCACTACCGCCAGCTGGGCCAGACACAGAGACCACGGGGCAGAGTCCCTTTCGGCGAGCAGTCGCGCCGCTGGTTTGCCACCAACGAGTTCCGCTACGAAGACTTTGTACGTGGGCTGCGGGCCTAGTAGATAGCCCCCAGCAAGCCCGGTCAGGCCAAACGCCCCGATACCTGAGTCGAGGGCTCTAACTTAAAGCCGAAGCCGCGGTGCTTGGCCTACCTGACCCCATAGATTGGACAATCCCATGGCCGAAGCCGATACGGCCTACTCCATCCAGGGCAGAAGTTCTACGGCTTTTGTGGTACCGCGCCTCGAGCGCTAACAGGCTGAAGCCGTCAACTCGAAGTTAGTGCAGCAGGTCTGCCTCGAGCTCAGCCCTATCCTTGCCCCCAGCGAAAGCTTGCTGAACAATCTGCCTGAAACCCGTAGCGGGAAAATCCGGTGCAGACTGCTCCAAGCCCAGGAAATTGGACGCGACCCTGGCGACCTGGGCACCTTTGAAGGAGCAGAATCAAGCCCAGCTAAATCAGAGTCTTCAAAATCGCCCTACTTCAAGTGTTTCTGCGCTGCCGCCCCCACCCAAGCCCGGCTGTAACCAGTTATCATAATCGAGAGCTACCATTAACCCAAAGGGAGGTTCAAAATGACCAGTCTACCGGCAGGTAATAGACCCGTGGTCTCGAGGTGGAGTGTCCCCTTTGCCGGATTCCTGCTAACCCTGATGGGGGGCATCGCCTACGCCTGGAGTGTTTTTGTGGTTCCTCTGCAAAACGCCTATGGCTGGACCAGGGCAGATGCCATGCTACCGCTATCGGTTTTTCTGGTGGTGTTTACCGGCGTGGGGATGATACTGGGCGGAGCCTTGCAGGACAGGTTTGGGCCGCGCAGAGTTGCCGTTGCCGGAGGGCTGCTATTGCTGCTGGCTTACCTGATGGCAGCGCAAATTGACCGCTTCCCTTATGTCTGGTGGCTGGTTTTGACCTATGGGCTGATTGGCGGGCTGGGCGGCGCGTTTGCCTACTGCGTTGCGGTTCCCACTGCCAGAAAGTGGTTTCCCGACAGAACCGCCTTCGCCATAGCTCTTGCTGTAACTGGTTTTGGCCTGGCGGCCGTTATTTTTGCCCCCTTGATAACCAGGCTGATTGATACTGCTGGCATCCCCAACACTTTCCTTGTGCTGGGCGCTATCTCGGTTGCGGTGTGTTTGTTTGCGGCCTGGCTTCTCAGAGAGCCCCCGGCAGGCTGGGCTCCCTCCGGCAAGGAAGGCCAGCCCCTGGGGTCTATCACCATGTTTGCCTCCAGGACAGAGTCTACCCTGAGAGAGGCCTTGCGGCAGCCCCTGTTCTATTTGCTGTGGCTGGGGTTTTTTAGCGTTATGTTTGGGGGCTTACTGGCCATGGCCCACATGGTTCCCTACGGGGTCAGTATTCTGGAGCTGGAAAGACCGGTGGCGGCCATCGCTCTGGTTTTTTTCGCTTTGGCCAATGGTTTCGGCAGGCCGATTGCCGGCCTGATTGCCGAAAAGACCGGGCCAGTAAATGTGATGCTGGGTACCTACATCATAATAGGAGTAGCTTTTCTGCTGTTCAACAGCCTGGCTACAACTCCACAGACCCTGTACCTCTTTGCGTTTATTTTTGGCTGGGGCTTTGCAGTTTCGCTTGCGCTCTTTCCCACTCTGACCACCATCGCCTTCGGGGTTACCAATCTGGGAGCCGTTTATGGGGCCGGGGCCACAGCTTTTGCGGTTGCTGCCTTTTTTGGCCCCATGGTAGGGGGTTGGGCCTACGATTTACACCAGAGCTATGTTCTGCCCTTTGCTATCGCAGGAGCGTTCGCCCTGGTGGGGTGGGTCATCTGCCTGCTGGCTTACAAGCTAAAGTATAGGCTGCCCTAGCGGCCGGTAGGAACCTTTCTGCAATACCGCACTCGGTATTTGCTGCTCCGTTGGTCAAAAGTTCAGGATTGACCTGAGACGTGTTAGCTAGGAGCAGGGGGCTAGTCCTGAAGGCAGCTCACCGAAGGATATCCCTGGCCTAACCTCTGCGCTTTGTTCCTCGGTAGATGCTTGGTCTACGGGCGCCATGGCTGGGGACATCCTCCTGTGGGAACTGCTCAGGAAGCTGAGGCCACATGGTGCCTTGCACGGCCTGCTCTGAGTGGAGTCGAAGGGCAAAACCACTATTGGGCTATCGTCCCTGCGGGTGCCAGCGCCAGATGCTGCTTGGGGTTGGCGATGGCCACCCTGGGGAATCTGTTCTCCCCAACTCTGCCGCCCAGGTTTGTTGCCCGAGGCAAATAGGGTGGCGCATCCTCGACCAGGTTCCGGGTTCTTTACCGCAGGGGGCGTTTGCGGGCTACCGGCGCAATCTTCCCCGAGGTGACCACCTGACCCTGCTGCCTGGCCCAGAAATGGGCCATCTCTACCACGGCGCGCAACCGCTCTTCTAAGGGGAGGGCCTGCCAGCGCTGGTGCTCGAGCTCAGGCGACAACTCGTCGAAGCGGTACTTGCGGGCAATGGGGGCGATGCGCGGTTTCATAGCAAACCTTCGATATCGCGTAGATCGAGACTGCGGCCGAAGGCCTGCTTGAGACGAATAAAATCCTCGCGCGAGACCACCCGTACCACCACACCCTCGACCTGGTGGATTTGGCTGCGGGCATAAGCCCCCTCGAAATCGGCGTCTGGCAGTAATACCAGATCGATCCGGTTGGGCTCGTACCTCAGCTGTACCACCCCTGGGGTGCTGAGATCCTCGAGCCCGAGCCCCAGGTCATCCCCGCCAAAAAACTCCTGAATGGCCCTGAGAATCTGGGCCGCCTCGCGGGTATCAACCCACAGCTCCAGGACCTTGGTATAG
>NZ_CALMCQ010000325.1 GCF_937863175.1 uncultured Meiothermus sp.
CTTTATGTTTAAAAAAATAATGATTGCCAACCGAGGTGAGATTGCCCTACGGGTACTGCGGGCTGCCAGGGAACTGGGGGTGAAAGTCATTGTAGCCCACAGCGAGGCCGATAGCCAGTCGTTACCCGTTTTGCTAGCCGATGAGGCCATCTGCATAGGGCCGCCCCCTTCTGCCCATAGCTACCTCAACATTCCCAACCTTTTGTCGGCGGCGATCATATCCGGGGCCGAAGCCATTCACCCAGGCTATGGTTTCCTGGCGGAAAACCCGCAGTTCGCCGGAATGTGCCGCGATTACGGGATTGTCTTCATTGGCCCTACCCCCGAGTCCATGCAAAGCCTGGGCTCCAAAGCTGGGGGTCGAGAGATTGCAGCCAGCTCCAGGGTGCCTACCGTACCGGGGACTGGGGTCTTGCAGTCGGTAGAAGAAGCCATCGAAGCTGCCGAGAGAATCGGTTACCCGGTACTCTTGAAGGCCAGTGCGGGGGGCGGAGGCCGGGGCCAGAAGGTGGTGCGCACCTCGGAGGAGATGAAGGCGGCTTTCGCCCAGGCTCAGGTTGAGGCGCAAAACTACTTCTCCGACCCCGCACTGATTCTGGAGAAGTTTGTCGAGCTGTTTCGCCACGTGGAAGTACAGGTGATGGGGGATGGCAAGGGTCATGTGGTTCATGTGGGTGAGCGTGACTGCTCGATTCAGCGTCGTAACCAAAAACTTATCGAGGAGGCGCCCAGCCGCCTGGAGGAGTCCTTGCGCCAGGAGATTCTGGCAGCCGGGGTGCGACTGGCCAAGTATGTCAACTACCAGGGGGCTGGAACCCTCGAGTTTATTGTAGACCCCGATGGTAATTTCTACTTCATGGAGATGAACACCCGCATCCAGGTTGAACACTGTGTCTCGGAGATGATCTCGGGCCTCGACCTGGTTAAGCTCCAGATCAAAATTGCCGCTGGTGAGCCTTTCACCCTCCAGCAAAGCGAAATAGAGTTCAAGGGCCATGCCATTGAGTGCCGCCTCAATGCCGAGGACTACGACAAGGACTTTCGTCCCAGCATCGGCAAGATCGAAACCCTGCACTTCCCTGGCGGCCCTGGCGTACGGGTAGACTCGCATCTTTATGCGGGCTACAGCATACCTCCCAACTATGATTCCCTGGTGGCCAAGCTAATTGTCCACGGCGATAGCCGTGAAGAAGCCATTGCCCGGATGCGTAGGTCGCTGGCCGAGACCGTCATCGAAGGGCCGGGGGTTAAGACCACCGTACCTTTTCACCTCAAGGTTATGGACAATGCGTTCTATAAGCGGGGAGCTATTTTTACCAACTTCGTGACCACCCGCATGTCGGATTGAGGTATGCTACGCTCAGGTAGAGTCCGCACATAGCCTCTCAGTAACATTACGTACTGGACACCATTCCTGAATGACTACGGGCTCATGGGCCGAGTGGATAGTGGGAAGAGACGCTGCGGTCGGGAACCGTGACAGGGTATGACCCACAACGGCGCCGCTTCTAGGCCTTACTCTGTGCCCGGGCATTAATCTTTGGGCTTTAAAACCGTAAACTGGTGACGTCATGTTTTTCTTTGAGCTTCTTGGTAGAGATCCCCTGGCCTATCTGGTCGCGTTTGCCGCAGGCGCTTTTGGCCTGGTCATTCACAACCTATTCCAAGCCTACCTGGCTGACCGTTACCAGGATAGTGAACCCCGCCGCTACGGCTTCCTGACCGCCGAGCCTCGGGTGCATCTGGATGGGCTGGGGCTGATTTTTTTAGCCCTTCTCGGCTTCGGTTTTCCCCGTCTGGTACCCTGGCGGCTTTTTGGTTCCAAAGGAGCCCAGACCGCGCTGATGGGGCCAGCAGGATTTTTTGTGGCAGCCTTTGTCTATATCTTGCTAGGCAGGCTACTGGAGGGGATTGGTCCGGCCACCTCGAGCATTGCCCTGGGCATGCAGGTAGCTGGTTCGTTGATGATTGGTCACGCGGCAGTGTTTTTGTTCCCGGTGCCGCCCCTGGATGGGGCCAGGGTCGTCTATGCCATCGGTAGCGCCGAGGCTCGGCGCTTTATGGATCAGCTTCAGAGCTATGGCTTTGTGGGCTTTTTCCTGGTCTTCCTGGTTTTGAACCTGAGCGGGGTACTACCTGCCATTCGGGCGGGCCTGAGTGGGTTGCTCAATAGCCTTTTTGCGGCAATCGGGTTGTAGATGGGCCTGCTTCCGCTGCTGCAAAGTGACCCGTTGGCCTTTGTGCTGGTGGTGTTGGTCTTGATGGTTTCGCTGGCGCTGCACGAGTGGGGCCATGCCATCACGGCGCTCTGGATGGGCGATCCGACGGCCAAAGAACAGGGTCGTGTAACCCTCAACCCGCTCAAACACCTCGACATCATTGGTTCGGTGATGATCCTGCTGGTGGGGTTTGGGTGGGCCAAACCGGTTCCGATCTATCCGCCCCACTTCCGCAACTACCGGGTAGGACTTTTTATGGTCTCGATTGCCGGTATTGTGATCAATTTGCTCATCGCCACGTCTCTGGCGCTGCTCCTGCGCTGGATGCTGGATATGGGCTACCTGCATAATCCCCCCAGTTTTTTGCAGGTGGTCATTCAAGCAGCAGCCGTAGCGGCCAGTATCAACCTTACACTGGCGGTCTTCAATCTGCTGCCCATTCCGCCCCTGGACGGCTCCAAAATTTTACAGAGCTTCCTGCCACTGCACTGGCACCCTTACATCTGGCGACTCGAGAGCAACCCCACCTATGCCATTGTGGCTTTGTTGTTGTTGCTCACGGTGTTCCGTCAGCCGTTGGGCAGCTTTCTGAGCACGGTGCGTATGCAGTTCTTTAATCTGTTTGGCCTGTAGTTCGGTCAGTGGTCAAGGCCGCTCGCTACTCCCGGCCAAGCCACTCTCGCAAAACCCGCAAGTTATGGGCATCCTCGCGTGCGCCACGGGGGGTTTCCATAATGAAGACCTTATCCTGAAGCCTGGCATCGAGAACAAAATTCCTCAGTTCATCGCCAAGATGTCCTTCGAGCAGATTGGCGTGGTGATCGATCTGTGAACCCCGTTCACCCACCGAGTCGTTGAGGTGAATCACCGGAACCCTATCCAGGCCGATGGCCTGCTCGAGTTCATCCAGGGCTTGCTCGAGCGCGTAGCCTGCTGCGAAAACATGGCAGGTATCAAAGCAAACCCCCAGGGGGGTATCCTCGATCAACTCGGACAGGGTAAGCAGGCTGGCTCCCAGTTTTTCTCCCCCCCCGGCCGTATTTTCCAGCAGCAGCCTGGGCCCATTTTTGTCCAACCCAGCCAGCTCACGGGCTTTGAGGGCGGCGGCCCTGACCTTTCCGGCTGGCCCCGAACCGGGATGCACGACCAC
>NZ_CALMCQ010000326.1 GCF_937863175.1 uncultured Meiothermus sp.
AACTTCGGGGTTCCGGCGGTGCTGGGGCTGCCCGCGCAGGTCTATACCCTGCCCACCCTGGCTTACGCACGGCTTTTTTCTCCCGCCAGCCCCGATCCCCTGGGCGAGGCGGCGGCCATCGGGCTGCTGCTGGGGTTGCTGGCGGTTCCGGCCCTGCTGCTCTCGAGCCAGTCCACCGGCGAACCCTCCCTGCGGCCTTTGCGACCCAGGCTGAGTTGGCTGGCTCGAGCCGGCTTTGGGCTTTTTGCACTGGTAGCCGTGGTTTTTCCCCTGGTTGGCCTGGTGCGCCGGGCCCTGTTCAACACCTTTACCGGAGCATTTCAGCCGGCCTTTCTCACTGCCTGGGAGTTGCCGCTGGTGCGGCAGGGGCTCGCCAACTCGGTGCTGCTGGCCCTGCTGGCAACCGGGCTGTTGCTGCTGCTGGGGCTGCTGCTGGCCCCCCAGCGCGGGGCTTTGAAGCGCCTGCGGCAGATTCTGGATATGCACTACCTGCTGCCCGGAACCCTGCTGGCCATTGGGTTGATTCTGCTGCTGGCCCCCACCCCGGTTTATGCCACCCCCTGGATTTTGCTGCTGGCTTATCTGCTCAACTTTGCCGCACTCATGCTGCGCTCGATGGAGGCCGGACTGGAAGGCGGTATCGAGCGGCTGGTAGGGGTGGGCAAGCTTTTCGGCTTGCGGCACTGGTGGGCCTGGTGGAAGATTGGCTTCCCCCTGCTGGGGCCCTACCTGGCCGCAGGCGTGTTTTTGATTCTGCCGCTGTGCCTGGCCGAACTCACCCTTTCGACCATGCTGTACGCGCCAGGCAGCGAGACCCTGGGCGTGGCGGTACTGTCTGCGCTGAACGGTGGAATGTTCCGTGAAGCAGCCGCCATCGGGTTGATTCTGATGGCGCTATCGCTCCTGTTGATGCTGGTGCCCCGCCGGATTGTAACCAGCTAGCAAGCCCGCCGGAGGACTGTCTGTAATGCCACCCCCGCATAAGAAGAACGTATCGCCCTTCAACCACGGGCCGGGAGCCAGATCATGCTGCAGCTAGAACAGGTCACAAAAAGCTTCGGAAAGGCGGGTGTGTTTGAGGTCAATCTGCACCTCGAGCATGGTGAGATTCTGGCGGTTTTGGGGGCCTCGGGCTCGGGCAAGACCACCCTTTTGAACCTGGTGGCGGGCCTGGTGGTACCCGACCTGGGGCGGGTTTACCTGGGCCAGGAAGAGGTGACCCGCCAGCCCCCAGAGAAGCGCGGGCTGGCCTACGTGTTTCAGGATCATGCCCTGTGGCCCCACCTGAGCGCCCTGGATCACCTGCTCCTGGTGATGAAACGTTCCGACAGAGCGCAAGCCCAGAGACTACTGGCACGGGTCGGGCTGGCGGGGCTGGATGCCCGCAAACCGCACCAGCTTTCGGGGGGGCAGAAGCAGCGGGTGGCCCTGGCCCGCGCTCTGGCGGCCAGGCCCCGCCTGCTGCTGCTGGACGAGCCCTATTCGTCCCTCGACCCGGTGTTGCGGGAGGAGTTGCGCCTGGAAGTGGCCTCCATCCTGCGAGCCGAGCAGGTAAGCGCCCTGCACGTCACCCACGACCCCGACGAGGCCCTGGCGGTGGCCGACCGGGTGGCGGTGATGGACGGGGGGCGCATCGTGCAGATGGACACCCCGGCAGGCGTGTACGCGCAACCCCAGACCCTACCGGCGGCGCGGGCCTTCGGGCGCTTGAACCTGCTGGCGGTGCAGGTGCAGGGCGGCCGGGTGCACCTGAATGGCCAAACCTGGGCCGTGCAGGGCCTGCAGACTGGGGCGGGCCTGCTGGCCTTCCGCTACGAAGACCTTCAGCCAGGGCCGGAAGGGCTGCTGGCGAAGGTTCTAGCGGTGTATGGCGGGCGGGGCGAGCGGCTGTGCCGGCTAGATCTGGGGGTGGGGGAAGCGGTGGTGGCGCTGGAAGCAGCGCCAGGGGAGCAGGTTCGGCTGGCGCCGACCAGGGTCTTGACGGTGTTTACTGCCCAGGGGTAAGCCGTTCATTATGGAAGCCTGCTGGCGTCGTGATTGGAGGTGAGCCAGGCTACCGAGGAGGCCGATCTGGAGGCGGTGGCCTGGCGGTGAGTCTGGGTTATGATTGCCGTATGGTATAGTCGGCTTACCAAATGGAGATTACCCTGTCCTTTGTGCTTCCCGACCCGGCCATCGAGCCCCTGGCCCTGTTCGGCCTGCAAACCCGCAACGCCGAAGAAGGCATCCGCCAGCTCAAGCGCGGCCTTCCCGCCCAGGGATGGGCGGTGCTGGTGAACAGCCTGGGCGCCAACGAAAAAGACCTGGCCGCGGTGGTGCAAATTCCCACCACCACCCTGGCCCGCCGCAAAAAGGCCGGGCGCTTTACTCTGGAAGAGAGTGAGCGGCTGTTGCGTGTTGCACGGCTGGTGGCCCAGGCCCAGAGGGTATTCCGTAGCCAGCAGGGCGTCGCCCGCTGGTTCAACCAGCCCAACCGGGGGCTGGGCGGGGCTACCCCCCTCGAGTACGCCAGCACCCCCATCGGGGCCGAGGAGGTCGAGCGGGTGCTGGAGCGCATTCTGGACGGGAGCCCGGCCTAGGTGGCCATGGTGCAGGCCTGGCGGCTGGTGAGCGTTCAGCTGGCCGGTACCGCCTTCGATGGGGAGGGCAGTTACCGATACGGCAACCGCTGGAACCACGCGGGCACCCGGGTGGTCTACCTGGCCCAAAGCACCAGCCTGGCGGCCCTCGAGGTGCTGGTGCACGCCGAGAGCTACGCCGAGCTGCCCGCGTACCGGGCCTTCCCGGTCGAGTTCGACCCCGAACTGGTGCTTGACCTGCTCGAGCTTCCACCCGACTGGCAGCAAAGCCCCGCCCCTTCCAGCACCAGGAGCCTGGGCAGCCGCTGGGCCAGCGAAGGCCAGACTGCCCTGTTGCGCGTGCCCAGTGCGGTGGTGCCCTGGGAGTACAACTACCTGCTCAATGTGCAGCACCCCGACCAGACCAGAGTCCGCATCGGACAACCGAGGGCCTTCAGCTTTGACCCCCTTCTGGACAAGTAAGACAGTCCTGCCTGCCCGACGGGAGCGCCTCGAGACGCTTGTTTCGGGGCGCATCACCCTGAGAACGCATCCTTCAGGCCTCGGCCCCTCCCGCGTCCGTAGTGAGCGCCTCGAGGCTCTCAATCGGTTTCCCTAAAGCTTTTACATCCCGCACCAGACGCTCGGTAGCACCGCCCACAGCCGCATGAATCACCAGCACCCTGAAGGCCAGCCCCACCACCAGCCGGTTGCGCCGCTCGGCTCTCTGAGCGTCGGCCCGGCGAACAGTATCGCCAAAGGGCGAGACCAGCAGCAGGCGCCCCGCCTCGAGCGCCCTGTCAAGCTCAGCG
>NZ_CALMCQ010000327.1 GCF_937863175.1 uncultured Meiothermus sp.
CGAAATGCGGTTGGAAAAGCCAGTGGGGAGATAGTCCAGATGGGCCTGGGCAAGGCCTTCAACCATTTGCCGGGTGCGGGCGCGGGTTCGGGTATATGGGGTGCGGGTTGTATAACCAGCCGGTGTTTGCTCATGGCAGTTCTCTATACCAGAAGGCTTCAATGGTCTCGAGCTGCCCGTCGTCATCAAGAGAAAAGGTCAAGTCCCATTCCCCCTGTATATACGTCAGCCAGGGATGGTCTGGATCGCGTTCTTCGCCCTGCTGCGGGGTGGGCTCGCCAAAGAGCTCGATGAGGTCGGCGCGGGTGGTATGGGGGGTAAGGCTGAGTGGTTGCCGGCCATTGACGAACGCACCCCGGTAGGCTTCGTAGCCACTGAGAGTGCTGTGTTTGAGAAAAAACATGTAGCCCAGGATGATATTCTCCTGAAATTCGATGGCGAGACCATAGGGGGCGTACTCGAGGATGCTGTCTTCCAGGTAGCGCGCTTTGCGCCTTGTAAAACGGTTGACCAGCTCTTCAAACCAGACTGGCCGGGATCGCTCGGTAGGAACTTCCTCCCCCAGAAAAGCCAGTCTGGAAACATCCTCACCAATTGCAACCCCGTTGAGTTTCCAGCCATCAAAGTCGAAGGTAAGCGCGGAGGGATTCATGCGGTCATAGTAGCAGGAGAGTAAACGGCGCCCGGGTGGGACTGCCAAACCGGCATACCCAGGGATGGATAGGCGTTTTTGTGAGTGCAGCACCCTTATTAATACCAGGGTTGGGCCGTGGCAACCATGAAACAGGCCAGAGGCTGACCCCCAGTGCGGAGAGATTTTCAGCAGCGAGGGATTCGGAACAATTGTTTCCATAACCCGCCCCGTTAACTGGCCCTGCTTCCCAGCGTTTAGAAATCACCGGACTTCCCTCCTGCCCTTGTTAGGGTGGGCGTAGGGAGAGGATTTGACTGCTGATCATGACCCAACTGGATGCCGCTACCGGAATTGAACGTGCCCTGCAACATCTGGCCAATGGGGAGCCCTTGTTGGCCCTACGGGTACTGGATCGGGTTTCCTGGATGGATCTGGGCTGGCCGGACTACTGGCGGGTCAGGGCCGAGGCTTTCTTGCTGCTAGGGGATTACAAACAGGCGGCCAGCAGTGCTAAAGAGGGTCTGGTTGAGGATCCCGACAGTCTACCACTGCTCTTGCTGCACCTCAAAGCGCAAGTGGAATTGGGCGAACTTGACCAAGCCCAGTATGTCCTCGCATATGCCCTGCGGCTGGCCCCGCACAACCTCGAGCTGCAAAGCCTGGCCGACTCCCTAGACCTGCAAATTGACCAGCGCTCTGAAGCGCCCCCCGCTGTCTCACTACCCCCCGCGCAAACCATCCCCGATGTACCCGCCCATGCCCGCGACGACTGGAAGACCGCCAAGGACTGGCGTTCGGGCAAGCCTCTCTTCAACGAGGCCGATGCCAGCGCAATCAAACGGGCTTTCAAAGCTCATAAACCCACCTTGGCAAACACTTCCAGGGTACCGAGCCGCAATTTCTCCTTTTTGCCGCCGATCGGGTTTTTGCTGCTATGCATGGCCCTGACCGGTTACTGGCTATGGTCGCATATGGGCAAATAGGCTGCGAGTCCGTTGCCTTACTGGGGTTTCTCCAGCTCAGAGTCCCGCGAGGCTGCGAGTGTGGAGGTTGCCCTGATGACGCCACACCGCCGTATGTTCCAAACTCGGATTATGCTGAACCGAAGCCGTGCATGGTTATGGTGGGCGCACCTGGTGGTTTCTGTGCAGACCTGTTGCGTTGCCCAGACTGCGTTTTTGGGGATTCATTCGGTGGAAACACCAGTTCCCCATAGAATTGACCCAGAAGCGGCGGGAAGTGGCCTCGAGCACGCCACTCCCGCACGGTTCCTGGTATAAGCTAGGGCGGTATGTCCTTTGACCCGAATGGATTCCCAACCTTACCTCCAGCCTCTGGGCGTTTGGTAAAATCTGCTCTCACTCATGCTTCACGCGCTTCGCATATGGTTGGCAGCATGAAGCGATTGTTGTCCCTCGTGGTGTTGTTGGGTGTGGCTTTAGCGGCCCCCATCGAGGAGGTGGAGGTGTTAGGTACCGATACCGTGCTGGCGGCCCTGGTACGCATCTCACTTCCTTTTGGTGTTGGCGATGAACCCGGCGATCTGGAGCAGGCCCGGGCGGCAGTTCTGGGTACTGGCTATTTTCGTGATGCCAGGGTGCGCCTGGATGGCAACAGGCTGGTGGTTGAAGTCACGACCAACCCGGCCATCGCCCGGGTTACTGTGACTTCCAAAGCCTTTCCTGAGGCCAATGTGCTGCGTTACCTGGAAACCGAGCAGGCCATTGGGGTAGGCTCGGTGTTCAATGCCAAGAAGGCGACCGAGGCCGCCCAGGCCCTGGCCCGAATTTACCGCAATGAGGGCTTCCCGTTCGAACCCAAAGTGACCCCTGAAGCCAAAGATCTGCCAGGTGGGGTGGAACTCAACTTCATTGTCGAAGAGAATCCTGAACTCAGATCCGTAGAGGTTGGAGCGGCAACTTACGTGCCTGTAGAGCGCCTCGAGCCCCTCTTCCAGCCGGTGGTGGAGGACGGACGGTTCTCCTTTGATCGCTTCCGTGACGCTGTAGGTCGTACTGCCGATATATACGCCGCAGCAGGTTTCCGGGGCAGTGGGGTGGATCTGACCCGAACCAGTCTGATAGAGGGAGTACTCCGGGTGGCTTTTAGTGAGCTCAAGATTGCCGAGATCAACGCTCGAGGCGTGGATATTAGTTCGCTGGGCCTCCGGGTGGGGGATCCGTTCAACGTAGATCGAATTCTGGACGGGGTTAACGTCTTGTCCCGCACCATCAGCCGGGTGATTGACTTCCGGCCAGAGCGGGTTGGCCAGGATGGGGTGCGCCTGGTCTTTCAGGCCGGAGAACAACGCTTTGGAGCTATCCGCGAGGTTCGCATCGAGGGCAATACGGCAATTCCAACCGAAAAACTGCTGACCCGGCTTCGCCTTAAGCCTGGAGATGAATTCAACCCCGCGCTGGCCAACGAAGATTTCGCTCGAGTCCTGCGGGAATACCGCGACGCAGGTTTCGACCTGGTGGGCCAGCCAGACATCACCTTCCGCGAAGGGGTCTATGTTCAGCGTCTACGCGAATTGCGCATTGCGGGTTACCGCATAGAACCTGCTCTAACCCGCACCGATCCCAGCGTGTTTTTGCGCGAAATGCCCCCGGTTGGCAGCTTGTTTTCGGTGAGTTCCTTGCGTCAGGGCATCACCAATATCCTGCGTACCGGACTGCTGCGCGAGCCACCGGGTGTACGACCCCAACAAGGCGAAAAGCCAGAAGACGTGATTGTTGTGCTGAGCTTCCGGGAGGCCCAAACCGGTAGCTTCATTCCAGGGGTCTCCTGGAGCAGCCTGACCGGCTGGGAGGGCAATATCGGCATCAGTGACACCAACCTGTGGGGACTGGCCCACCAGTACAACGTGACGCTGGGTATCAACCCCAACGATGCAGGTCAGTTTCTAACCTTTAGTGCTTCATACCGAATTCCCTGGATATACACGGATTTTGCCGACTTCCAGGAGGTGCGCACCTCGTTTGGCGTGAGCGTATATAGCCAGCCGCAGGCCAACATCAACTACCCGCTGGAACAGTTATTCAACGGAGTAACCCCAGACCTGAACGGGGACGGGGTGATTGACGACAAGGACAGAACCTCGATCTGGCAGTACACCGAACGCAAGACGGGCATCAACTTTTCTATTTCTCGCCCCCTGAACCGCGACTTCCCCAACCTGCGGCTTTCGGCAGGCCTGGGGTGGGAATGGAATGTCCCCTCGCTGGAGGTAAACGATGCAAACCGTCCTCGATGCCTGGTCAGGGTTCCGGACTCTGGTAACAAAGCCAGCCCTCCAGTGGCCGAGGATACCGCTTGCAGCAATGCCTTGCTCCAGGATGCCCAGAACAGATTTGACCAGAATGTTCGTGAGTTTCAGGCCATTACCCTGAATCTGGGGGCTACTTATACCACCTTGAATAATCCCACTTTCCCCACGCAGGGCTTTGCGGTCAACCTTAGTACCGGCTACGGCATTACCTTCCCCAGGGGAGGCGATGTGACCCAGTACGTGCCGGTGGTGGTGACGGGTAGAAACTACTTCCAGATTGATCAGGCTGCGCGCCAGGCTATTGGCCTGCGACTTTCTTTTGGGACCATTCTGGGTACGGCTCAGGACAGCCAGAAGTTCAGTCTGGGTGGCAATAGCACCGATATCACTACCCTGCGCGGTTACGACCCCCGCTTTCTCGATAAGGGAACCACCGTGCTTAATGGCACCCTCGAGTACGGCTACGATTTTGGCTTGAGCCCTGCCGGCGGAACCAATATCTATGGCTTTGTTTTTACCGACTTTGGGCGTATCTGGCCGGCCCCCGCAGGGCTCGATTCCTTCTTCCTGGGAGCAGGGGTGGGCATGCAGGTCAACCTCGATCTGCTGGGAGCGATCCTGCCGCCGATCCGACTGGACTATGGCTTTAGCCAGCGCAATCCTACGGGGCGTTTCGCGTTGCGGCTGGGACTTGGATTCTAGCAGCCCTTTAATCACTAAGCTTTACCATAAATACACCATCCATCAAGAAATGACCCCCTGGGCATGTGCTCGGAATTTGGAGAACCCCACACGATTTGTGTAACCATCCCCGGTGGCCTCAGAGCCTACTTGCCAGATACATAAGCGATCCCTCCCTGCGCCAGGCAAGGCGTAAGGAGGGGCTGGCTATACGGGCGATATTTATACGGTAGGCTTCCTGCATAAATCAAAGAAAGCCCTCTGTGCAGAATTCACCCCCTCCTGGTTGGCCTGTCCAGCCTCGGCTTACCGTCTTGTAAGCGGGCCAGTAGAGGTCGTTCTCCTGTTGCAACACAGGCAGATCACGTCCAGCTTTTGCTCGAGATTAAATACAAGCCCTTTTGCACCCGGTTTTATCGATGGAAATGGGTATCTGAGTTCGTGCAGCGCTAGGACATTGCCACCTTCGGCTATATCATGGATTGCTATGGATGCGGCGACTCGTCTAAACCGCAGGGTGCTCGAGGAAAGCCCGGAATATTTCTGGGAGCGCTTTTCGCAGTACGCCCAGACCTGGCCGGTGAGCCCTGAGCCCCTGGGAAGCCCTTTGCTCGAGGTGCTCACCCCGCTGGGCCCGCTCTTTGCTTTTGACCGTACCCTGGCGCCGCTCTCGGGCAGTGAAACACCGCTGATTTTGCACGGTCAGGTGGAGCACTGGGAAACGGCCCAAAACACCAGTGCCGTACAGCATCTCAAGGGTGGGCAGTATCGGATGACGGGACAGGTGGAATCTGTGCTGGACGCCAGTTTTTTTGTATTGCAGCTGGAGGGATCGGGCGGTGAAACTCCGTTGCGACTGGTGCTGGCCGCCCAAAACCTTCCCGGTGCGGGAAGTTGGGTCACGGTACGACTCCTGCCCCCCCTCATGGTGTTTCGCCCCGATTCAAGTTCACGCTAAGGCATGAAAGAATAAGCTACCGTGCGTTTGAGATAGTGGTTTCTGAGGTTCATCACTCCTGACCCGAGAAGCCGGGAGGGGGTGTGATACCAGATTCGGAACCCGACCGAAGGGAGACGCTTTTTCCGCCGACCATCAGGGAGGGGTCTGCTCCAGGATTCAAAAAGAGAGCCTCTGGGTTCCCGGGTTGGAGGATGATCTTTTTGAATCCGGTATGATCCGAAGGGGTATTGTCCTGGAAACGGCCCCCACCTGGCGGGTCTGTCCGTCCGTTCCCTCCTCCACCAGGAGGAGCCAGCGGAATTGTTGATAAGCCTGGTAGTCTCGATAGATTGTGAAATCCTGTTGGCAACAGCTATACTAAGACCTGTTGGACAACAAATGCTCTGATTGAACAAAAGGGGCTGGTTCGGCGACGTATACTTTTACAGACGCTTTAGTTCGTGAAACATTTGCGGTGGCGGTTTTAGCCTATGATTTGTCCGCGTTGTGGCCATACCAACGTTGCCGGTGAAGAGAGCTGTGCACGCTGTGGTAATACCTTGTTGCCAGGGGGCACTTTTGTACAAGAACGGCGCTGGGTGAGCGCGGTGTTTTTCGACCTCTCCCGCTTTACCGAGTACGCGCTGGCCCATCCCCTGGAGGATACCTGGAAGGCTGCCAATACTGCGCTGGAAACCGCTGCCAATCATGTGCGGCTGTACGGCGGGCATATAGACAAGTTTTTTGGCGATGGCTTTCTGGCAGTGTTTGGGGTTCCACGCAGCCAGGAATCCGATGCGCGCTCGGCGCTGGAAGCTGCGCAGGCCATGGTGGCCTCGAGTACCCTGCCGGGGCGGGTGGGGGTGGCCAGTGGGCTGGTTTTGCGGACACCCCTGGGCGGGGGCTTGGCGGGGGATCAGACCGTGCTGGGGCCAGCCGTCAATCTTTCCCAGCGCTTATCGCAGGCAGCACCGCCCGGCGAGGTCTGGTGTGACGCTACCACCATGCGTCTGATTCCGGGCGCACAGACCGAAGCCCTCCCCCCGCAGCCACTCAAGGGCTATGCGGAACCACTGGTTCCCTTTCGCTATCTGGGATTGCGCTCCGATCCACCGGATGCGCTGGGGCGTGACCGAGAGGTACAAATCTTACGGCAAACCCTCGAGGTCGTGCGCGCAGGAGCCGGGCGGCGGGTGGTGATGTATGGGCCGATGGGGGTAGGCAAATCGCACCTGGCGCAGCACTTTATCGAAACCCTTCCCGAGGGCGTTCGAGGGGTGGTCGCGCCGCGTCTAACTACCGGTGTGGCCCTTCGCTATGCCTTGCGCCAGGGACTGCAAAAACTACTGATTGACGGGCTTTCACGGCTAAGACAGCTCGAGCTGCCCGAGCACCTGCGTACCATTCTGGATTTCAGTATCGGGATAGAGGAGCACCCTGGCCTGCCCACCAACGAGCTGGATAGCCTGCTGATACAGACCTGGTGGTCACTGCTGGCGCGGATTGCTCAGGATAGCCCCATCGTGGTGGTACTGGAAGATTTGCACAATGCCGACCCGACCGTGCTCGAGTTCACCCGGCGGCCCGCTCCGCCGGGGGTGATCCTGCTGCTGGTGGCCCGCCAAAACCGCTGGGAAGCGGAGGATGATCTGGTGCCTCTCCCGCTGGAGCCCCTGTCGCTCGAGGATACCCAGCGCCTGATTTTGCGGTCTCGCCCCGATCTTGGCCCCGCTACCAGCCTGCATCTGGCGGAGGCCAGTGGGGGTTATCCGCTGGCAGTGCAGGCCCTGAGCCTGACCCCCAGCGGCGAGCCGGAACCCATCCCACTTTACCAGCCCCGGCTGGATAGTCTGCCCCGGCTGGCCCGGGTAGCCCTGCAAGCGGCTGCTGTGCTGGGCTCCACGGCTCCGCCCGAGCTGGTTCGGCATCTGGTAGGGGAGGAAGCCGACCTGACCCGCCTGGTAGGGGAGGGTTTCCTCGAGGCCGATGAACACGGGCAGTTGCGCTTTGCCATTCCCTGGTTGCGCGAAGCAACCCTGGGCCAGGTGGGGGGGCAGCAGGCACAGAACTGGCACCAGCAGGCCGCCCGCTGGTATCAGCGCCAGGGTCGGCTGGCCGAAGCCGCTACCCACCTCGAGGCTGCGGGCGATACCGCATCCGCCTACCGGATGTGGCGGGTGGTGGCGCAACAAGCCTGGAACGAGGAGCGCTACTCGGGGGCCCTTCTGGGCTACCTCGAGGCCCTGCGTCTGGCCGAAGGCAGCGTGCGCTGGCAGGCTGCGCTCGAGGCCGCTCAGGCCCACCTGGCCCTGGGCCGCTACTCGGAAGCCCTCGAGCTGGCCAGCCTCCCGCTGGAAACCCAGGAATTGCCGGTTTCGCTACGCCAGCGGGTCTGGGCGATTCGCCTCGAGTCCAGCCTGGCCCTGGGTCTGGCCGACCTGCTCGAGCATCCTGTGGGCGCATGGGCGCAGTTGGTCCCGACTGGGGATCGTCCCAGGCCTGAAGAAATTGTCGAGCCGCGTCTAGCCCTGGCCCTGGCCCGTACCGTACCGATCGGAGAGGCTCAGGTGTTCCTGGAAAGGCTGCCCGCCAACCTCGAGGGATCGGCCTTGCTGGTGCGTGCGCGGGGCTGGCTGCGATCCGGGCAGGTCGAACGGGCCCAGGTTGAGAGCGAGAGGTACCTCAACGACCATGCGGGTAGCCCGGCTGAAGGTTTTGAAGCCCGGCAGATATTATCCGAAGCCTTATGGCGGCAGTTCAGGCTGGGCGATGCCTTGAAAGCCCTGGGCCAGCCGCCGGGGGATGTACTGCCCGCCTGGTTTAGCAGTCTATACAACAGCAGCCTGGCCGCTTTGCGACTGGATTTCGGCCAATTAAAAGTAGCAGCCACCTTGCTGGAAGAGAGCCTGCTGTTGCTCGACGGCGCGCCCCCGTGGGTTATCGAACAGGTGAGCCGGGTTCGCCTGCGCTTCCTGATCGAGTCGGGCCACCTCGACGACGCGCTCTACTTCGGCGAACTGGCTGTGGCCCAGGCCCCTTCTCCCAGCCTCCTGGCACACCTGGCACTGGCCTATGCCCTGGCCCCTGGACGACAGAACGGGCTCATGTTGCAACGCCTGGTTCGTGGTCTGGAAGGCATTGATAACCCCGAAGTGGGGGCCATCTGCGAGCTTGCTCTGGGGCTCCGTAAGTGGTATCAGGATCAAAACGGGGTCACCCATCTACGCAAGGCCGTGCTTCTGGCGCGGCGTAGCCAGAGTCCAAGCTTCTATTTTTATGCGCTGACGGCCCTTGGGCTGGCCCAACAGACCCAAAACCCCAAAAAAGCCCTGGCTCTCTCGCATTATCTGCTAAGCCAGTCGGCGGGTCGCGGTTTTGAAGTGCAACACGGTTATTCTCGCCTTCTGCGCGCACAGCTTTTTCTGGCCGAGGGCCGCGAACCCACCGGCCTGTTGGAGCTCGAGGCTAAAACCCCGCTGGCTCAGCTCTGGAAAGCCCTTTTGCTGGCAACCGTTCAGGGTGAAAAACCCAGCCTATCCGCCCACCATTTCCGAGGACACGGCATCCTGGGCATCTGGGCGAGGTGGTTTTCCCACACGCCTTTACCCACCCTGGAACTGCGCTCCGAGCAGCCGGAGTGAGCTTAGGGTTGGGGCGGTTGCCGGCGCACCGATGTACGGAACCCGGAGGTAGTTATCAAAGCAGCCAGAGCGGTTTTCAGAACGCAGGTGGCCGTTCCCTGGACAAAAAGTTGCACCGGGCATTTTTTGGCCGCTGGAGCAGTGGCTCAAATCGCGACCGGACTGCCATTTGTCCTGAGCTGCCGGACTAGGGCCTTGCAACTGGCTATAGGCAAAGCGGGGAGGAACCCGTATCGCGTGGTAGGTAGGCCGCTGCCTTAAGCTTTGGCCAGTCTTCAGCAAAATCGCTATAGAATGAAAGCCTGATTTTGCCCCCTTTTTATGGATGCCCAAAGCGCCCAGGCCATCGAACTGATTCGCTCCCGCATGCCCATTCAGGAGCTGGTGGGGCGCTATGTGGCCCTCAAACCCAGCGGCAAGGGCACCTGGAAGGGGTTGTGCCCCTTTCACCAGGAAAAAACCCCCTCGTTTCAGGTTAACGAAGCCAAAGGGCTGTGCTACTGTTTTGGCTGCAAAAATGGCGGTGATATCTTCGCGTTTCTGCAAAAGATCGAGGGCATCGAGTTTCGGGAGGCCCTCGAGCGCCTGGCCCAGGAGACCGGCGTGGAGCTGCCGCAGTACAAGGGCCGGGGTTCTGCACGCAAAGAGACCCTGCAAGTCCTCGAGCTCACCCAGACCTATTTCCGGGACAACCTCGGTGGCGAGGCGCTGCAATACTTGCAAGAACGCGGCCTGAACCCCGAATCCATCGAGCAGTTTGGCCTGGGCTATGCCCCAGGAAACTGGGAGGGCCTGAGCCGATACCTTCACAGCCACGGGGTCAGCCCACAGGAAGGACTGGAGGCGGGCGTGCTGATGGAGCGCGAGGGACGCTTTTTTGACCGCTTTCGCCACCGGGTGACTTTTCCCCTTCTCGACCCCCTGGGCCGCACCGTGGCCTTTACCGCCCGTGCCCTGGCCAAAGACCACCAGCCGAAGTACCTCAACTCTCCCGAGACGGCCCTGTTCAAGAAAAGCCTGCTGCTCTATGGCTTTCCCCAGGCCCGTCAGACCATCCGCGAGCGGCAACGGGCGGTGGTGGTGGAGGGACTTTTTGATGTGATTGCTTTGCACCAGATGGGCTTTGCTGAGGCGGTGGCGGTGCTGGGTTCATCGCTTTCTACCGAGCAAGCCCACCTGCTGAAGCGGGCCAGTGCGGCCGAACTCCATCTCTCCTTCGATGCCGACGAGGCCGGGCGCAAAGCCACCCTGCAAAGCCTGAACCTGGACATTGCCCGTAGCTTTCTGGTCTATGCAGTCTTGCTCGAGGGGGGCAAAGACCCCGGCGATCTATTGCTGGTGCCGGATGGCAAAGACCGTTTCCAGGCTGCCCTGATGGCTGCGCTGCCCGAAGTGGAGTACCGCTTTGAGGTGGCCTCCCGTGGGCTGGATCTGCGCCGCCCGGAGCACAAACAAAGAGTCCTCGAGGCCCTCAAACCCCGCCTGATCTCGGGCGAGCCCTTTGACCGGGTGGTGGAGAAGCTCAAGGCCAAGGTGATTGGGGCGCTGGAGCTTTCACCTCGAGCGCTGGAAGACTATCTGGCCCAGGGGCGATCCACTTCCGGACGGGCAGGCGCCCGTGCGTCCGGCAGCCAGGAGCCCCCACGAGGCCCGCTCCGGCCGGATATGCCCGCCAGCATCGGGCTGGGTCGCCCCGACCTGACCGAAAAGCGCCTGCTGCGCGAGCTGGATGTGATTGCCCTTTTGTACTCGGTGCCCGAGGAAGAGTTTGTGCAGTGGTCGCTGTATGTCGAAGACCATACCTGGCCCCCCGAGGGCAGCCTGCTGGCCGACTTCATGCAAGCGGCCCGCTCCGAGCAGGGCAAAAACCGCATCCTCAAACATTTCGAGCAGCGGGGGGAGGGGGCTCGGCTGATTGATGTGCTGATGAAAAGCCCCAGTTTTGAGCGCATGAGCCTCGAGACCCACCTGGCCATCGCCATGGCCCGGGTGCGCGAGGTCTACTACGAGATGCGCCTGGATAAGCTCAAAACCCAGCTCAAATCCACCAGCGACCTGGACGAGGTGCGGGCCCTGACCAAAGACATCCAGGAAGTGCTGCAGGCCATCGAGGCCGAACGACGGGTGTACAAGCGCTGATTCAGAGCCACTTTCTGTCTAGCTTGAGCCAGCCCCTCCCCCTGCTGGGCAGAGCGCACCCAAGACGTGAGCGCGAGCCGCAAATCTTTGCAAACCCGTAGCTCGTGGGGCCGTTGGTCTTTACAGATACGGATCCTCTTGGGCGTTCAGTTTTGGAAAGAATGAGACCAGATTCGAAGCCCGACCGAAGGGAGACGCTTTTTTCGCCGACCACCAGGGAGGGGTCTGCTCCCGGATTCAAAAAGATAGCCTCGGGGTTTCCTGGTTCGAGGATGATCTTTTTGAATCCGGTATGTGATCGTTCCCTGGACAAAAGTGCTGTGCATGGCAGGGAATCTTTTTTTTGCCACTGGGAGTTGCAACAAAAACAACGAAAGCCACGATAAGATGGTGCTACGCTGCGCCACAGTGCGTTAAAACTGCAAGCCGAAGCGAGTTGCCTGGCTCCTCCCAGGGTGTAATGCCCACCGGTATACCGACCCCTGATCGTACTTTTCACTGTGGCGACACCTGGCTCCCATGAGTACCATTACCCTCGAGCGCCTTTCTTTGCCGCACCAGTGGGACGCGCTGAGTGCCGAGCCCAGCCTGGGCCTGCTGGCATCGTTACAGGCCCTGCCTGCCTTGCCGCTGCGAGAAGCACGACGGGCCTATGTGCTGTTGATGCTCGGGCGACTGGACGAGGCGCAGAAACTTCTAGACGGAGCGGAACCGTATCCGTTGCTTCAAGCTGTGCAGATGGCGATCTGGGTGGAGCAGCACCACTTCGCTCGAGTGCTCGAGGCCGCCCCGCAAAAACTCGAGGGCCTGCCCGTACCCCTCCTCCTGGAGGCCCAGGCCAGGGCCTGGCTCGAGCAGTCTAAGGCCCGGTTTCATCTCTGCCAGTACCGCGAGGCCTGGAAACTGGTGCGGCAGGCGGCGGATCAGGCTCGGACACTCCGGATGTCTTCGCTCGCGCTGGTTTGCGAACTCCATGCGGAGGAATGCCGCACTGCACTGGACGAGACCGGGCTCGACCTCTCCCACTATGAGCAGATGCTGCGGCTCCAGGCCGACACTGCGCCCTCGCAGGAGTCGCGGGTGATGGCCTATATGGCACTGGTGCGGTTGCTGTCGCGGCAGGGTCTGTACGACAAGGCCATGCGCTTTACCCTCGAGGTGCCCAGGCCACTCAATGGTCAGCACTTTGTGGAGTTGATGCTGGTGCTCAACCGCCTCGACGATGAGAGCGACTGGGGAAAGCTAGAGCCTCGTTACCAGGGCCGCCTGCACGCCATCAAGGGGCTGGTGGGCCTGGACGCAGCGT
This sequence comes from uncultured Meiothermus sp., assembly GCF_937863175.1. Taxonomy (GTDB): domain Bacteria; phylum Deinococcota; class Deinococci; order Deinococcales; family Thermaceae; genus Meiothermus. The sequence continues at coordinate 12,613 of NZ_CALMCQ010000327.1, forward strand.
TCATCCTGAGCGGCCCACCGCCGGATCCCAGCTTTCACCCCCGACCCTATGCCGAGTGGAACATCGCCTTCGGTTGGGCCAGGTTGAGCCAGGGCGAGTATGCGGCAGCGCTCGAGTACTTCCAGGCGGCTTTCGTGCCGCGCTGCGAGTGGGATCTCCGGTTGGTTCGCGGTATGGGCCTGGTCGAGTTGTGCCTGCTGTCCCCTGAGGCGATGGCCGAGTACGACCTCGAGCCCTTGATCCAGGAGACGCAAGCCTTGTTAATCGGGCGCATCAGCCCGCAGTCGCTCATCTTGCGCCTGATCCCTCGAGGGATGCCACACGCCACGACGCTGCTGCTGACGCTGCCCAAACCCTGTGTTGCGCTGCACGAGTCGGCTCAGAGCCAGCTCTTGCTGGTCAATCCTGCCGGCCTGAGTATCGCCGGCGTCACCCACGCCAACACCTCGGCGCTGGTGAAGCTGCTTGAGGGCGACACTGAAGGCATGACTCCTGGTGCACTGCGCACCAACCGGCACCGCCTGAACCTGTTCTTGCAGCAGTTTGGACAGCCCACCGTGGTGCGTGGGCGGGTGGTATGGGCAGCCATCCAGCGCCTCGCCCACAGCGCCGAGGACGCTGCGCTGTGGCGGGAGGTGCGCGACCGCTACGCTCGAGGGTTTTCGTATGCCGAATAACTTTATTTTTTGTAGTCTCCTGTAACGCTACTGGCTCTGTATAACGCAGTCATAACGCCCCGATCACCACCATGGGCCTGGAGGTGGAGGGGAGTGTGGTGGACGTGCTGTGTCTGTGGCCGAGCCCGGTTGGGGTAGGTTGTCCCTTTAAGTTGATGTGCCCGACTTCGACGAGCCATTGAAGGCTGCACCCTCGAGCGCATCGTGCTGACCCGGTGGGTTACATCCCGAACCGAGAAGGCGAGCGATTGATCTGGCTCACAGGAATTTCCCGGCAACTGAGCCTCCATACCCCGGAGGAATCCATGACCCCGCTAGACATAACTCCCCCCGCAGTGTTCTTCGAGGAGATCAGTGTATGAAACCCAAAAAGTTAACAATCCCCTTGCTGCTCCTGGCCCTGGCGGCCTGCCAGGGTGGGATCGACACCACTCCGCCCACCATCGCCAGTAGCGTCCCCGCCAGCGGGGCCACCGATATCGCCCTCTCCACCAACCTGGCCGTCACCTTTTCCGAACCCATGAGCCAGGGCTCGGTGACGGTAAACGTGTTCCCCGCCCTCAGCCTGGGCGCGCCGGTGTGGAACACCCCCAACACGGTGGCCTTCGACCCCCCGCCCCTTGCAGCAGGCATCAGCTACACCGTGACGGTAGATGGCAAGGATCTGGCCGGCAACGCCCTCTCCGGCACCAAGACCATCACCTTCCAGACCGTGCCCCCGCCCGACAACACCCCGCCCGCCCCCCCCACGGGGGTCAAGGCCACCGCGGGTGACGGCGAGTTCTTCGTGGACTGGAACCCCAACCTCGAGCCCGACCTGGCCGGGTACACCGTATACGTGGGCACCGCCGCCGACGCGCTGGTTCCCACCCTGTTCGTCGAGAAACCCGCCGTGCTGGCCAAGGTAACGGGCCTCGAGAACGGCAAGACCTACTTTTACGCGGTGGACGCGCAGGACGCCAGCGGCAACCGCTCGGCCAGATCCGCCACCGGCACCGTCTCCCCCAGGGACATGGTGGCCCCCGCCCTGACCTCCTCCGAACCCGCCAACGAGGCCCAGGATTTGATGCTGGTCCCGGCGCTACGCTTCACCTTCTCCGAGCCCATGGACAAGGACTCGGTGGAGATCGGGATGTGCGTGGGTACCGACCCCCCGACCAGCGCGACCTGCACTACACCCGCCCCCGTGAACTTCGGCCCCCCCGTCTGGAGCGAGGGCGACACGGTGGCCCAGTTCACCCCCACGGATCAACTGCAAAGCGGTAGAACCCACGTGCTGGTGGTCTCGGCCAGGGATAAAGGCGGCAACCCCCTCTCCGGGCCGAACCGGGTGGCCTTTTCGCTGCGGGCCACCCCCGACACCACCCCGCCCAGCGTGGTCTCGCGTAACATCCATAGCACCCCCACCACTGGCAACGGTTTTATCGGGCTGACCTTCAGCGAGGCCATGGACCAGCAGTCGGTGCAGGCCGCCTTCCTCAGCCAACCCGCCATCGCCTGTAGCTGGGTCTGGACCGGCAACACCGCCGGCTGCAGCGGGGCGTTGCGGCAGCTTTCCACCTACACCATCCCCCTGGGTACCGGGGCCAGGGACAGTGCGGGCAATCCCCTGGCGGCTCCGTACCAGTTCAGTTTTACGACCCCCAACTTCAACCCCCGTGTGCTGAGTTTCAGCCCCAGCGGCCGCTTCGGGTCGCCGATTGGCATATCTCCAACCGCGCCCATCGTGGTCAATTTCTCCGAGCCGATGGAGCAGCCCAGCACCCAGACGGCCTTCGAGGTCAGGGTGGGCACCACCCTCAAACCCGGCACCTTCACCTGGAACCCCGAGGGTACCCAGATGACCTACACCCCCAGTTTTCCCTACGGCAATGGGGTCACCGTCACCTGGAAGCTCGGCACCGGGGCGATGGAACTCGGCAGCGGGAGTCGCGAGATCCGCCTGCGTTTGCCCGCCGAGGTGAGCGGTTCGTTCACCACCCAGCCGGTCATCGGCCGATAGGCCCAGGAGAGAGCCATGCGCACACTGTTCACGGTCATTCTTATTGCGGCCCTGACAGCCTGCCAGGGGTCGCAACCTCAGCAACTGCCCCCGCCCACGGTAAGTGAAGACACCACCCTCGGCCCCCGCACCATCACCGTCACCGCCACCGACAGCGGCGGGGCCAGCTCCACCACCAGCCGCACCGTTAACGTGGTCAACACTGCCCCCACCGTGGCCATCAACGCCCCCTTTGGCGGGCAACAGTTTTTCCGCGGGGTCAACTACACCCTGCGCGGGGTCAGCTACGACCCCAACGAACCCAACTTCCAGCTCGCCTGCGGCAGCATGCGCTGGATCAGCAACGTGGCGGGCGACGCCTTCCCCAAAACCGGCTGCGACGTGGCGGCCAGCTTTGCCAGCAACGGATCGCGCACGCTTACCCTCACCGGGACCGACTCGCACGGCGGCAGCGCCAGCGCCACCGTCAGCGTCACGGTGATTGATCCGCCCAGCAATTTGCCGCCGGTGGTCAACCTCACCAGCCCCCAGAACGGCATCAGCATCGGGCCGGACACGGTGGTCAAGCTGAACGGAACCGCTACCGACCCCGAAGGCGGGGCTGTCACGCTCTCCTGGGACGTCACCACCGGCTACAACCCCTCCATGGGCACCGGGTTCCAGACCCTGCCGGTCACGCCCGCCCCGAACGGCGACTGGAAACCCTCCGACAGCATCAATTACACCTCCTGCGAGGTGAGCGACACCCTGCGGCTGCGGCTGAAAGCGCGTGACCCACAGAACAACGAGGGCTTCGACTTCATCGTCATCAAGGTCACCCGCATCTGCTAGTGGGAAAGGAGGTCAGCAGTGAACACGGTAAAGAGGTTTTGGTATCCAGCCCTGCCGGCCCTGGCGCTGCTCCTGCTGGTGGCCTGCACCCAGGCCCCAGGCCCCCGTCAGCCGGTGGTGCGCCCGGAGACCCGGGTGCTCGACCAGGCTACGCGGAATGCCCTCGAGGACTTCCAGTCCGACGGCACCCTGGTGTTCCCCGGCGCCGCCCCCTTCAAGACCGGCGACGTGCTGGTGAGCGAGCCCACCGCCAGGGCCCCCGAGGGGCTCTTGCGCAAGGTGACGGGGGTGGAGGCCTCCGGCGGCAAGACCCTGGTGCGCACGGAGCAGGCCCGGATCGGCGACGCACTGCAAAAAGGGAGCCTGCGGGTCGAGCAAGAATTAAGCCTGAGCGACCTGGCGTCTGCCACCTTCCATACCCAGGGGGTATCGTTGCTGAGCAACCCGCCAGGCCAGGACGACGGGGAGATCAAGCTAGCGATTCAGGTGAAGCTGGGCGAGGGCAACCTCGAGCCCCTCGCCATCACCGGCGAGCTGAAGTTCAAGCCGGTCATTAAGGTGGACTTAGACCTCAACTGCGGCTTTATGTGCGTCTACGACAACGACCTGGACTTCCTGGGCCAGATCGGGATCAAGCAGACCAGCCTGATCAAGATCGCGGGCAAGGCCGGGTTCAACCTCAAGAACAAGGTCTCGCTGGCCACCTTCCGGTTCAAGGCCCTCACCTTCTTTATCGGGCCGGTGCCGGTGGTCATCGTCCCCCAGGTAGTCATCGAGCTGCGCACCGACGGGTCGGTCACCACCCGCATCGACTACCAGGTCAGCGGGAACCTCACCGCGGTGGCCGGGGCCAAATACGACGGCAGTTGGAAGAACATCAGCGAGCTAGACTACAGCTTCAAAGCCGGGCCGGCGGAGGTATCCTTCCCGCTGGCCGGGGTGGCGGAAATCAAGGCCGTGGCCGCCCTGCGCGGCGAGCTGCTTTTCTACGGGGTGGTGGGGCCGACCCTGGAGTTTGCCCCCTTCGTCCATATCGACCTCAAGTTCCCCCGCGACCCCATTCTGAAGATAAACGCGGGCATCCAGGGCAACGTGGGCATCAAAATCGAAGTACTGGGCTTCTCCAAGCACTACCAGACCGACCTCTGGGACGACAGCGTCGAGATCGCCCGCTCCGGCAACTCAGCCCCGCAGGTGAAATTCCTCAGTGGGGGCAGCGGCGACATCGGCCCGTGCTGCACCCTGCGGGTGGAGGTGCTCGACCCCGAGGAGGGGGCGAACTGCTGCACCGTCTCCTTCAAGTCGAGCAACACCTCCGACGGCACCGGTGGCAACCTGGGCAGCGGCAGCGGCGTACAGCCCGAGGTGGCACACACCTTCACCACCCTGGGCAAGCGCACCATCACCGCCACCGCCACCGACTCCAAAGGTAAGGCGGGAACAGCAACGCTGGAACTGAACGTGGTCAACACCCCGCCCACCGTGGCGATTAGCGCCCCCTTCGGCGGGCAGCAGTTTTTCCGCGGGATCAACCACACCCTGCGCGGGGTGAGCTACGACCCCAACGAGGCGGGCTTTCAGCTCCCCTGCTCGGGTCTCTCCTGGATCAGCAGCGTGGCCGGGGACGGCTTCCCCCGCAACGGCTGCGACGTGACCCTGAGCTTCCCCTCCAACGGGCCGCGCACCCTGACGCTAACCGGCACCGACTCGCACGGCGGCAGCGCCAGCGTCTCGGTCAACATCACCGTGATTGACCCGCCCAGCAACCTGCCCCCGGTGGTGAACATCAGCAAGCCCTTGAACGGCATCGCCATCGGGCCGGATCAGGTGATCCAGCTCGCCGGAACCGCCGCCGACCCCGAGGGTGGGGCCGTAACCCTTGCCTGGGACGTGCTCACCGGCTACAATCCCTCCACCGGCACCGGCTCCAACCTCTACCCCGTCACCCCCGACGCCAGCGGCAACTGGAAGCCCAGCGACTCGATCCCCTACAACGTCGGCGGGGGCTGCGAGGTGAGCGACACCCTGCGGCTGCGGCTGAAAGCGCGTGACCCACAGAACAACGAGGGCTTCGACTTCATCGTCATCAAGGTCAACCGCATTTGCTGAGGAGGGAACCCGTAACGAGGATTTGGGATCTGGTCGTGCGGCTTTTGCTGCGCCAGGCGCAGGATGCCCAGCGATTTGCCCCACTGGAAAACGGTGTGTCACTAGTTCAAGCTTTGGCGTTTAAGTGGTTTCTTGCGGCGCTTGCACAGCACATTGCGAGAGAAAATGTGGGTCAAGGCGGGGCGCAAGGCCCAACCCCGTGCGGGGAGTTCGAACAGCCAGAGTGGCATACCCGCGAAATGGGGGGATCAGGGGCTAGGGACGGGGCAAGCAGATCAAGGGTCGCAAGCGACCCCTGTTGGTAGAACCTGAGGGGCCGGGACTCCAGGGCAAGGTGTTGCCCACCAACATCACCGATGCCCAACGACTTGGCTGAGGAACTACTCAAGAAGACTCGAGGACACTGGAGTTTCCTGGTCATCCACAGGCGGTGGGTAGTGGAGCGTATCTTTGCTTGGCTCAGCTTCTACCGCGGGCCCAACCTCGACTACGAGTTTCTTTACGAAACCTCGGAAACCTTGATCTACACGGCTATGATTCGGCCTACTGCCAGGTGATGGGTCGCCTCGAGGCTTTTCAGAGAGTCTCTGAGGGGTGCGCACCGCCTCGTCGTTGCGGTTTCGGGCTTTGTACACCCCCGGGACATTACTTGAATCCGCCTTGTTTACCGCGCAGTCCAGCCCAGATCCATCACCTGCGCCGAGCCGGTAATGGCTGCGGCCTGGTTTGAGGCCAAAAAAAGCGCGTACTCTGCCACTTCCGCTGGCTCAATCAAGCGTTTGATGGCCGCCGGAGCCAGCATCACTTTCTCGATCACCTCGGCTTCGGTGATCTGCAGTGTGCGGGCCTGATCGGCAATCTGGGCTTCGACGATGCCGGTCTTGACATAGGCCGGACAGATGGCGTTGCAGGTAATGCCATGCTCCGCCACTTCCAGCGCCACCGTTTTGGTCAGGCCCATCAGCCCATGTTTGGCCGAGATGTAGGCCGATTTGTAGGGACTGGCCACCAGGCCGTGTAGCGAAGAAATGTTGAGGATGCGTCCCCATTTCCGGGCTTTCATACTGGGCAAGGTGTACTTGATGAGCTGGAAAGGAGCGGTGAGGAGCACCTGAAGCATCATGTTCCAGGTTTCTTCGGGGTATTCATCTACTGGATGGATGCGCTGGAGACCCGCGTTGTTGACCAGGATGTCAACGGGGCCCTTGGCAAGTGCACTTCGGGCCAGCTCCTGCACCGAACTCTGGCTGGAAAGGTCAGCCTGGAGAAAGACGCCTCCGACTGCTCTGGCAACCTCGCCCGCCAGGGGGGAGAGGTCATTCAGGATCACTCTGGCCCCTTCTCTGGCAAATACTTCTGCGATGGCTTTGCCAATGCCGCTTCCAGCACCGGTGATGAGGGCGGTTTTACCGTGGAGTTGCATGGGTCTATCTTACCGAGGCGAAAGGACAAAAAACATCTCGAGCACCGATTTTCGAAGGCTTATCAATTTCTGCTCACTGAGGTTCTTGCTCAGTACAGTGCCAACCAAGCCATGACTGCTGTCAAGCATCTGGAGGACAGAAGTCCATTGCTGTTAGCCGTTTATTTTAGCCAAAATTGTGCTATCCTGCGTGCTGCTTACAGCGCAAGATAGGCTTTTTGCACACCCTGGTCGCTGGATAACTCTTTAGCACTCCCGCTCAACACCACCCTGCCATGCTCCACCACATAACCCCGGTCGGCCACTTCCAGGCTCAGGGCTACATTTTGCTCGACGAGCAGCACGCCCATGCCTTCGGCCTTAACCTGCGCGAGGGTGGAGAGCACTTCCTCGGCCAGTTTGGGTGAAAGCCCCAGGCTTGGCTCGTCTACCATCAGGATGCGGGGCTTGCCCATGAGGGCCCTGCCGATCGCCAGCATCTGCTGCTCCCCGCCGGAAAGCGTACCGGCCATCTGCAACCTGCGCTCGGCCAGGCGAGGGAATAGGGCATAGATTCGTTGGAGTTCGCTGGTCTTGCTCGACCATGCCAGGAATGCAGCTCCCAGCAACAGATTTTCTTCGACGCTCATCAGCGGGAACAACTGGCGCCCTTCGGGTACGTGGCCCAGGCCCATCTGGGCACGCCTGGCCGCGGAAACTCCCAGCAGGCTCTGCCCATCCAGAGCAACTCGGCCCGTCCAGGGTTTGAGTAGCCCAGAAACGGTGCGCAGGGTGGTGGTCTTACCAGCCCCGTTGGCGCCCAGAAGAGCGACCAACTCCCCCTCGGCCACCTCGAGGCCCAGCCCAAACAACACCTGCGCTTTGCCGTAGCCAGCCGTGAGGTCGGAGACGCTGAGCTTCATGGACTCCTCCAGTCGGTGAGAATTTCCTTCCGCCCTCTATGCTCGACCCTTATCAAGCACTCCTCCCGAGATAGGCTTCGCGCACCTGGGCATTTGCCGCCACCTCGTCGTAGCGTCCCTCGGCAATCACCTGACCGTAGTCCATCACCACCACCCGATCGGCGAGGGCCCGCACCACCGGCATCAGGTGTTCGATAAACAGCACCGTCACCCCGCTGGCCCTGGTTCGCTTAACCAGCTCCACCGCTTCCATGGCCTCGGCTGGGCGCAGACCAGCCATTACCTCGTCCAGAAGCAGCAGTTTGGGCCGGGTGCACAGGGCCCGGGCCAGCTCGAGGCGCTTATCCTCCAGCAGCGTCAGCTCCCCCGCCTCGGTGTCGGCTTTGCTGCTAAGGCCGGTCAACTCGATGACCTGCTCGACCACTTTCTGGGCAGTTCGCAGGGGGGTGCCTGGCTTGCCATAAATGGCCCCTACCATCAAGTTTTCCCGCACGGTCATCTCGAGGAAGGGCTGCACAATCTGGAAAGCCCGCCCCAGCCCCTTCCAGGCCCGTACCTCGGGAACGGTGCGGGTGATGTCGAGGCCCAGAAACTCAATGCGCCCTGCATCCGGGCGAATTAGACCCGAAAGCAGGTTGAGCAGGGTGCTTTTGCCCGCGCCGTTGGGGCCAATCACCGCCAGGATTTCGCCCCCATGTACCTCGAGGCTTACCTCACTGGCCGCTACCACCCCGCCAAAGCGCTTGGTCAGTCCCGTGGCTTTAAGCATGGCGGGCTCCTTTTCGGCGGGCAAACAGGCCCATTAAGCCCCTGGGTAAAAACAGGATGGTCAGCACCAGAATCACCCCGTACACCACCAGATAGCCCTCGCCGATGCGCAGACGCAGCCAGGTCTCGAGGCTCACGATGATCAGGCCTCCCAGTAGCGGCCCAGTGGTGGTATAAAGCCCCCCAAAAATCGGGATCACCAGCGCTTCGACGGC
>NZ_CALMCQ010000328.1 GCF_937863175.1 uncultured Meiothermus sp.
TTGGGGGCCCTGTTGCACCACAGCCCGAAACTCCTCGAATAGATCGTTGAGGCGCTCGGCATGCAGTCCGGCGGCTCGGCGAATGCCGGTAGCGTCATACATCACGATGATCGCCAGCACCACCGCTATGGCGAAGTAAGCACTGCCCCAGCCCTCAGTAATGCCCACCCCGGTTGCCAGAGCCGCAACTGTTGCCGAGTGGGATGAGGGCATTCCACCGGTCTCGGCCAGGCGTTCCCACTGCCAGCGGCGCTCGACCAGATAGTAAATGAAAAGTTTCAGAAGCTGTGCACAAACACTGGCCAGAATGGCCGTCCAGAGCACCTGATTGGAAAGCAGTTCGGTCACTGCGCACTATTCTACCCTTATTGCGGCTGGCTTGTATTTTTCGCTCACTGCAAATGGCGGATCTCGGTGGTTCCAAAGCAGGTTTGTCCTGAGGCGGTTTTCCAATGGATCGCATCCCATCTTGCTTTGAAAAACGTCTCTTGGTTCCGTGAATAGGTGCACCTTCTTTCGCAACCCCACAACGAGCTCGACCTACGGTGGGGTACTGCGTCCGTAACCATGCGGTTTTGCGGGTTTGACCCGCTCAAGATGGCGCAGTTTAGCCCCGTTTGCAACCTGCACTAGCTCCGGCGACGCATAGCGGCTACGACCGTGTTGTGCAAAAGCATCGCCACGGTCATAGGGCCTACGCCACCCGGAACCGGCGTTAGCGCCGCAGCGACTCCAGTAACCTCGGGAACTACGTCTCCCACCAAGATGTCGCGGCCTTTTTGGTTTTGACCCACCCGGTTGATGCCCACATCTACCACCACTGCTCCGGGGCGCACCATTTCGGGAGTAATCAGTCCTGCTTTGCCCACGGCGGCTACCAGCACATCCGCTCGGCGGCAGACAGCCGCTAAACCCTGGGTGCGGGAGTGGGCCAGGGTTACGGTAGCGTTTTCCCGCAGCATCATAGCAGCCAGCGGTTTGCCTACCAGGTTGCTGCGACCCACAATCACCACTTCTTTGCCCGAAAGCGGAGTCTGGTAGTGCTTCAGGATGCGCATCACCCCTGCGGGGGTGCAGGACTCGAGTGCTTCTAAGCCCATCCACAAACGCCCCGCGTTGGCGGGGGTCAGACCATCCACATCCTTTAGAGGGCTAATGGCTTCCAGCACGGTATTGAAGTCTACCTGTTTGGGCACCGGCGACTGCACCAGGATGCCATCCACCTCGGGGTCGGCATTCAGCATGGCTATATGGGCCAGCAGTTCATTCTGGGGGGTGTTTTCGGGAAACACGTCCACCTGGCTGGACAGACCCAGTTTCCTGGCCTGGCGGTCTTTAAGCCGTACATACGAAACCGAGGCGGGGTCTTCCCCCAGCCGCACCACCCGCAGGTGGGGCACATAGGGCAGCTGGGCCAGGCGGGTCTTGAGTTCTTGGTAAACCTCTTCGGCAACAGGGGGGCCAGCAAGTTCAAGCATCGTGACCTCAAAATGGTGAAGACGAGGACGGTGGGGGCTCGAGGCTATTATTTCTCGATCTTGGCGATAGCCTGCAATTCACCCGCCTCGATGCGCTTGAGTAACCGGGCCAACACCCCATTGACAAAGCGCCCCGAGTCCTCGCCCCCATAGCGCTTGGCAATTTTGACCGCCACCTCGATCAAGGGTGCATGAGGGGTGGGTTCAAACAGCATCTCGTAGGCCACCAACCGCAAAACCGCCAGGTCAGTCTTGGCCATCTGGCCAAAACTCCAACCCTCGATGGTCGCACCCAGAATTTGGTCTATGGCTTCTTGCTGGGTTTGATAGCCCTGCACCAGGCGTTGGGCAAACAAGAGCCCTTCGGTATCGAGCACATCAGCATCCTGGTCAATTTCGCCGGGTTCGACATCCTGGGTAGCGTGCTGCCAGGCAGCCTCGAGCGAGACCCTACCCACCGCATGCTCAAAAAGCACTTTGAAGGCCAGCTCACGAGCCTTACGCCGCATTAGGCTCCTTATATTCCACCGCAACCACCGTGACGTTAACGACTTTTACCTTCAGTCCAGTAGAGGCTATAAGCACTTCAGCCACGGTCTTCTGGGCCTCCTTGGCAGCCTCCATTACTGGTTTACCATAGTCCACGCTCACGTTTATATCCACCATCAAACTATCGCCTTCGCGCTCGAGACGTACCGGACGCGACCTGCGCCCGGAAAGCACATCCCCCACACTCCTGGCCCCTGGCTGCACCAGCCGAAGCCCTTTTTGTCCTTCGAGGGCCAGCACCACCAGGCTGACCAGCGCCGATTCGGAGAGGTCATAGTCCACCATGTCCGTAGTTTACAGCTTCTGCCAGGCCCAAAGACAAAAACCAGGGTCAAAACCACCACAAGGTATCCCGCACACCCGAAATCCCGCTGTGCCCGCCCTGCTGACAGCTATCTGCTAAAGGCCATTGACAGGGTCTCAGTAAGGCAACGGCCATGTCCGGAAGTAATCCCGAATACGACCCCACAAACCCACCAGTCCCCTTGGCTCCAGAATCAGGAACATAAGAATCAGGCCGCCAAAGACCACACTCCGCCAGGCCGAAAGCTGGGCTACATACTGCGGCCCGAAGGCAGCGGCTAGAACGCTCAAGACTTCAGGGATCAGCACAATAAAAAAAGCTCCAAATACCGCGCCCAATACGGTTCCGGCCCCACCTACAATTACCAGTGCCAGGTACTGGATGCTGAAAAAGAGCACGAAATTCTCCGGCGTAACCACGCCAATCAAGTGAATAAGAATTCCACCAGCTATGCCCGCATAGAAGGCTGAAAGAGCAAAGGCGGTGAGTTTCGAGCGCATCAGGTCTACGCCCGAGAGCTGGGCCGAAAGATCGTTGTCACGCACCGCAAACCAGCCCCGACCCGCCCTGGTCGAGAGCAGGCGCTTGGCGTAGAAAAACAACGGTATAGCAAAAGCCAGGCCCATATAGAAAATCACCCGATCATCGGTCAGCGGCAGACCCAGAAAGGTGTCCTCTGGGGGCAGCTTGCGACCAGCCACACCACCCGTAAACTCGGTCCAGCGACGGAAGATATAGTCGGCGAGGAACTGGAATGCCAGGGTGCCGATCGCCAGGTAGGCCCCCTTGATTCGCAGCGAGGAAATACCAAGAACCATGCCGATCATGGCCGCCACCAGACCGCCCATCAGAATACCCAGCGGCGCCAGGTCACCCGTCAAATGGCTGGAAACATAAGCTCCGACCCCCACGAAAGCAGCCTGGCCCAGCGATATCTGTCCTGCCCCGCCAACCAGCAGGTGCAGGCCCAGTCCAGCCAGAGCTGCTACCAGAATCTGTGTAGCCACAAACAGCGGATAAGAGGGTAAGACCAGGGGTAGCAGCAACAACGAAACAATTGCAACAGCGAGCCAGAAGCGTCCTTGCGGCGTGCTGGCATACGCTTCGTCCTGTTGGTAGTTTTCACGCACTGCGCGCGAAAAGCGACGGCTGAAGGCATCGGTGAGGTACTGGCTCAGGCGGTACACTCGACAACCTCCATAACGCTCCGCTGCAAGCAGGGCTGACTATTCCCATAAACCGAAGGTGCAGTCTGCACGGCCCTAAATACACCCCCGCTGGGAGAGCGGGTACGGGAAGTGCAGGGATCTCTCAGAATGAGGGTGCGGGGGCTGATTTCTGAGGCCATCATGCTTTCACCTCTTGTCCTGTACTGGTAGTTGGCCCAACATCCAGCACCCTAACCTCAGCTTCCAGCGTTCCCTGGCCTTCCAGATAGCGGATTGGAAGGCTGAGCTTAACCTCCGTGGAGCCATCGTAAAGGGCGTTGAGAAGGTTGGCGTAGCGAGACTCTACCGTGCCACGCTTGACTTTGCGGGTGCGGGTGATCTCCTCGTCATCGGCGTGGAGTTCTTTGGGCAAAATCGCAAAACGCCGTACTTTGAGTTCGTCGGGGAGGCTATCGCAGGCCATTTTTAGTTCCTGGGCTATCAGTTCATAGACCCTGGGGTTGGAGGTCAGGCTCTGGTAGGTTGAGAAGATAATTCCACGTTTGCGTGCCCAGTTCAGGATATTCTCGGGATCCAGTTCGATCAGGGTGGTGACATATGGCCGGGTATGCCCAATCACCACCGCCTCGCGGATGTAGGGTGAGTATTTGAGGCGGTTCTCGAGGAACTGTGGGGCAAAACGGGTTCCATCGGCCAGTGCCCCCACCTCCTTGAGGCGACCCAGCAATACCAGATGACCATTCTCGTTAAAGAAGCCGGCATCCCCGGTGCGGAACCAGCCATCCTGGGTAAAGGTCTCCCGGGTAGCGTCCTCGTTCTTGAAATAGCCGGTAAAAACCTGCCCACCCTTGATTTGAATTTCCCCATCTTCAGCAATACGCACCTGGGTATTGCGAAGGGGCTTGCCCACCGTCTCGGGCGGGGTATCGCCGGGCAGGTGGGCCACGCTGGTAGCCGCTGTCTCGGACTGGCCATAGACCTGGCGAATATCCACCCCCAGAGCGCGGAAAAACGTAAAGACCTCGGGGCCCAGTGGCGCCCCCCCGGTCGCGGCAATGCGACAGGCCGCGAGTCCCATGCGTGCTCTAATAGGACGGGCCACCATCGGGTAGGCCAGTGCCCTGGCCAGAGTCAGGCCAAAACCCACCGGCTCCTTGCGGAATTCGCGCTGCGCACAGTCCAGGAGGACACCCATCCCCCAGCGATAGAAAGCTTTTTTGAACCGGTCGGCATCCTCCATCCGGCTGCGTACAATGGCTGCCGCATCCTCCCACAACCGGGCGGGAGCCAGGTAGAAGTCGGGTTGAACCTCCTTCACATCCTCGCGCACGGTGATCATGTCTTCGGGGAAGTGCATCACCGTACCATCGGTCAGACCCCTCACCACGGTGAGCATCTGCTCGCCGATCCAGGGCAGGGGAAGATAGGAAAACACCCACTCCCCTCCACCAATGGTAATGGAGTCTCTTCCGGCTTCAGCTCCGGCAATCAGCTGGGTGTGGGTCAGCATAGCCAGTTTGCTACGGGCCGTGGTACCGGAGGTAGGCGCCAGCAGGGCGATGGTATCGGGCTTGATCCTGGCCTTGGAAGCCTCGACCGCCTGACGGCTCTGGGCAGACTCCCCCAGCGCAACCACACTGCTAAATGGCCGGATTCGCTCGCTCCAGTATTTGCTCATGCCGGCCTCTTCCCAGACCAGCACGAACTGCAACTTATCCAGATGGGGCAGGACCTTATCGAGCTGCTCCTCATCGGAGACCACAATTCCCTGGCATTCGGAGAACTCGAGGAAGTATCCCACCTCCTCCGGCATGGCATCGGCATAGATGCCCATCGGCATAGCGCCAATGGCCTGGGCTGCAATCTCAGCCTCTACCCACTCCGGGGCATTCTGACCCAGCAGGGCCAGCACATCCCCAGGCTGTAGTCCGAGTTGCAACAGCCCTCCCGCCAGTTGTTCAACGTTCTGTTTCAACCCTGCCCAGGAGGTAGTTTCCCATACCCCCAGACGCTTGACCCGCAAAGCAGGGGCATTGGGCTTGGTCTTGGCGTGATAGGCCAGATAGTCAATCAAGGTAGTTGGTGTCATTGGATGCCTCCAGGACTGGAGACCGGCGCAATACCCTTATTCCACCGTGCCTGGCCTCCGGATCTGGGTAGCGTTACTGCTCTCATGCACTCCTCCCCAGGTACGCCTCGGCCACGCGCTGGTTTTCCCGCACCCCGGAGGGCAGTCCGTGGTACAAGACCTCGCCATAAGACATCACCAGTACCCCAGTAGACAGCTCTAGCACAGCTTTCAGATCGTGTTCCACCAGCACCAGGGTGGTGTTCCATTCGCGCCTGGCATCCAGCAAGAAGCGGGCCAGGTCTTGTTTTTCTTCCAGGCTAAGGCCCGCCATCGGCTCATCCAGCAGCAAAAGCTGGGGCCGCCCGGCCAGTGCCCGGGCCACCTCCACCCGCTTCTGGAGTCCGTAGGGGAGTGCTCCTGCCGGGACGTGACGATAGGGCGCCAGGTGCAGATAGTCCAGCACCTCCTCGGCCTGACGACGGATTTTCCATTCGATTCGGGTCTGGGGTGTCAGGTCGGTATAGCCCCCGGTAGCCAGTTCGGCCCCGAGTTTAACGTTATCCAGTACGGTCATACCCCGGAACAGCTCGAGGTTCTGGAAGGTTCTTCCCAGCCCCTTCCGAACCCGCTGCTGGGGGGTCTGGCCGGCCAGGTCTTCTCCAAGGAAAACAACCTGGCCCTGCTGGGGACGGTACAGCCCCGACAAGACGTTGAGCAGGCTGGTCTTTCCAGCCCCATTGGGGCCAATGACCGCAAACAAGTCACCCTCAGCGACTTTGAAGTTCACATCTACCAGCGCCTTAACCCCCTTGAAGGAAAGGTACAGACCGCTGGCCTCGAGCAAGACCCTAGCCATGGTTCACCCCAGAAGCAGTCCTGCGATCCGGCACCGGACGCCTGCACCAGGTTACTGCAAACCATACCGGCCCCGGCCTGCCAGGCGCTGCTTGCGGTGGCAAAGCGCAGAGTCCACTGGTTTCACATTGCACAATCAGACCCATCGCTTCCTCCTGCGATAGCGCTTGGCCTCAGAAAAACCGCCCGCGATCGCGCCCCCCAGATAAAACTCCATCACATCTGCATCGGCCTGGGCTTCCTGAGCGGTGCCCTCGAAGACCACCCGGCCCTGCTCCAGCACATAAACCCGTTCGACAATGGCAAAAGCGGCCCTGGCATTCTGTTCAACCAGCACCAGGGTAAGTCCCTTATCCCGGCGTAACTCGTCCAGAACCCGCATCACCTCCTCGGTCAGCTTTGGCGAAAGCCCCAGGCTAGGCTCGTCCACAATCAGAATCTTGGGTTCGGTCAGGAGGGCCATGCCCAGTAGCAGCATCTGCTGTTCGCCACCCGAGAGGTAGCCACCTTGCTCAAAACGGCGCTCGTAGATGCGGGGAAAGCGGGTAAAGATTTCGTCGGTGATTTCTTTCTGGCGTTGCGAGGAAAGCTTCTGGGCTGCAGCCCGCAGGTTTTCCAAAACCGTCAGGTAGCGAAAAATGGGGCGGCCCTCCAGGATCGCGGTCAACCCCAGGGCTGCCACCTTCAGCGCTGGCAGGTGGCTGGTATTCTGGCCATTGATGTTAATTTTGCCGTCCAGAACTCGACCATCGTATTGAGGTAGCAGGCCCGAGATGGCCCGCACCAGGGTGCTTTTGCCGGCGCCGTTGGGACCCAGCAGAGCAATGGCCTCCCCGGTTCCGGCCCGCATGCTCACGCCCTGTAGCGCCAGAATGACCCCCCGGTAGACTACTTTCAGGTTTTCAACATTGATCTCAGCCATTCAGACTCCTAGCTAGACACGTTCTATGTGATGCTGTCCAAATAAGCCGTAAGGGCGGAAGAGAAGCACTAACAGCACGATCAAGAAAGGAATAGCCTGGGTGATGCCTGGTAAAACCGTCTCGAGGTAGAGCAGCGAGAATGCCTCGATCAGGCCAACAATCAGCCCCGCCACCACCGCTCCCGGCACCGAGTCGAATCCTCCCAGAATGGCAATGGGAAAGACGATCAGGCCCAGGATGATCAGGTGGTGTCCGGGGCCACCTCCTCCAGCCGCTCCAGCCAGAAAAGCGCCGC
>NZ_CALMCQ010000329.1 GCF_937863175.1 uncultured Meiothermus sp.
CTGGGCGGGGCGTCCAGCAGGATCAGGTCGTAGGCGGGCTCAAGCGGGCGTAGCACCTCGCACAGCCGGGTTGGGTTTTCAATTAACTCGGCGGAAGCCCCTACCAGATCTGGACTCGAGGGCAGTAAGTCCAACCCACTGGCAATGCTTACGACTGCGTTCTGAGCCTCGCTCGAGCCCATCAAAACAGCATAGATGCTTTCTTCTGGTGAGGTCTGCCCTACACCAGAGGTGGCGTTGACCTGTGGATCGAGGTCTACCAGCAGTACTTTTAGACCGGCTTTGGCGAGGTAGGCGGAGAGGTTGACCGCAGTGGTGGTCTTCCCTACGCCACCCTTCTGATTCACAATCCCAATGCGTTTCACCTTGCCCACTAGGATAACGGATTTTTGGCGGGAACCCCAGTCCGCCGGGGGTAGTGTGCCGGCGTGGGACTGGTTTTCTCGATAATTACCAGGTTCCGGGTGTCTCCAAGTATCGGAAGCTCAAGACGCATGATGCGCTTGAGGCTACCGCCCAGCTTTTCCAGCGCGCCTTTCGCCGCCTCTAGTTCCCCCTGCACCTCCGCTCCCTTCTGGATCAGTACAAATCCCCCCAACTTCACCAGCGGCAAGGTCAGTTCGGCTAAAACCTGCACCGAGGCCACGGCTCGAGCAACTGCTGCCCCATATGTTTCACGTTTTACAATTTGGTGGGAAAGCTCTTCTGAGCGGCCCCAGAGGACTTTGGCGTTAGGGAGGCCTAGCCCCTGAATCACCGAGTCCACAAAGTCAATTTTCTTTTGCGTAGCGTCCAGCAAGTCGAACTGGATTTTCGGGCGGACGATGGCAAGGGGCAGTCCTGGGAACCCTGCACCCGTACCCACATCAATCACTGAAATTCCGTCTACAAACCCATCATAAGTCAAACAGGTCAGGGAGTCTGCAAAATGCTTGAGCAGGACTCCCCTTTCATCCCGAATCGCAGTTAGATTCAGGGATTCGTTGGCGGACGTAAGGCGTTCAAAGAAGTAGGCGAAGTGGGGGAGATAGGGCTCGAGGTTGATTCCAACCTCCCGGGATGCCCGCAGCAACAATTGTTTTCCTTCTTCGGTCATCTGCACGGGGTCACATTCTAACAAACCCTGCCGTGCAGGGTGTTTCTGCGGTGTAAAACGTGAAACATAGGGTACGTTTGCCGGCCTGAACCGGGCGACCTGCACAAACCTCAGGCTGGGGTTCTGGTCAGATATATCAGCAGGGCAGTCAGATCCGAATCTCGGATACCCGGAACCCTCGAGGCCTCGGCCACTGAGCGGGGCCGAATCCGGCTAAGCCTATCCACCGCCTCCTTGGAAAGGCTGTGCACTTTCCCATAGTCCATCGGCTCCGGCAGGAGGTAGGCCTGGTGTTCCTTTAGCTTTTCCCGTAGCCGGGCCTGCCGCTCCATATAGCCTGCGTACTTGGCGCGCACCTCCACCTGATAGGCTTCAGCCGGGCTCAATACTGCCTCTGGTCGGCCAATTCCTTGCAAAATCTGGGCATAGCTGGCCTCAGGGCGACGCAGATACTGTAATGCCGATACCCCTTCCATCCGACTGTTTTGCAGACGAAGAAGTTCGTCCTGGACTCGAGCGTATTTGGCTTGTACCGCTCTCAAGTCACCCGCCGAGCACAAACCCCAGGCTGCTGCCAGTGGAACCAGGCGCTCGTCGGCATTGTCGGAACGGCACAACAGGCGCAGCTCCACCCTCGAGGTCATCATCCGGTAGGGTTCATCCACCCCCCGGTGCACCAGATCGTCCACCATAACCCCGATATAACCGGATTCACGTGGCAAACACACTTCCGCTAAGCCCATCGCATAACGGGCTGCATTCAATCCTGCCAACAGACCCTGGGCCGCGGCTTCTTCGTAGCCCGAGGTTCCATTCAGCTGACCTGCTGTAAACAGCCCCGCCAGCTTGCGGGATTGTAGGCCGGGGGTGAGTTCCAGGGGGTTTACCGCATCGTATTCCACCGCATAGGCATAGCGCTGGATGACGGCCTTCTCAAAACCCGGAAGGGTTTGCACCAAGCGAACCTGCAATTCGGGGGGTAGGGAAGAGCTGAAGCCCTGCAAATACAGCTCGGTGGTATGCAGGCCGTCGGGTTCAACAAATAGCAGGTGGGTGTCCTTGTCGGCAAAGCGCACCACTTTATCCTCAATGGAAGGACAGTATCGCGGCCCCACCCCTTCTATACTCCCGCCATACAGGGGTGAAAGGTGCAGATTATCCTGTATGAGTCGGTGAGTGGCCTCGGTGGTACGGGTTTGCCAGGTGGATCGAGCCGTCGCGTGGGGGCCGGTGACGCCCGCGAAGGTCTCGGGAGGGTCATCGGCTGGCACAACTTCCAGTCGTGCATAATCCACCGAATCAGCCTGGATACGAGGAGGAGTGCCGGTTTTGAAGCGCAGCAAATTGTGTCCTAGCACACGCAACCCCTCGGAGAGGAACCGGGCAGGTGGTTCGCCTTGCCGACCAGCCGCCCTCGACTGCCGCCCATACCAGACCACCCCCTGCAAGAAGGTGCCACTGGCCACGACCACCGCCTGAGCGGGCAGCTTACGACCATCCACAGTCTGAACCCCGCGTAGCTCCCCCCGCTCCAACCACAATGCAGCCACCTCGGCCCGAACACTTTCGATCTGGGGATGGGCCAGCAATACACGCTGGGCTTCCAGGGCATAGCCATCCCGATCCACCTGCACCCGCAGGCTCTGTACGGCGGGGCCCTTGGAGCGGTTGAGCAACCGGGTGTGAATCGCAGTAGCATCGGCTAATTTACCCATCAGGCCACCCAGGGCCTCAATTTCTGCAACCAGCTGGCTCTTGCCCGGCCCGCCTACCGCTGGGTTACAGGGCATCAATCCAATGCGCTCGGGATTGGACGTGACCAGTCCCACCTGGGCCCCCAGCCTTGCTGCAGCCCATGCGGCCTCGATACCCGTGTGCCCTCCTCCCACCACAATTACGTCATAAACCTTCATCCAGCCCACTCCTGACCCTGCATTCTAGCAGAGGCAGGCTGAAAGAAAACCGCCAGGGCCAGCTTTATATGTACCCAAAGACTTTTCTGTAGCTTTTAGGAGGGTTTTTTCCAACCTACACACAACTATCCACAGGGCATTTCCCACCTGTGGATAACTGGGTAGAATGTACAAACTTGTCTGGATTTCAGGAGGATTGGCCTTGACCCAAAATACTGTCTGGCAAAACGTGCTCGAGTATGTGCGCCAAAGCATCACGGACGTGGAATACCACACCTGGTTCGAGAAAATCCAGCCGCTGGGGGTGGTGAATGGCTTGCTCGAGCTAGGCGTTCCCACCACCTTTTTCAAGGGCTGGATCGAGAATCACTATTCTGACCTCCTCGCGGAGGCCCTGGCCCGCCTGGGGGCCCAAACCCCCCGCTTCGAACTCAAGGTTGTGCCCATTAAGCCTGTCCAGTACGATATTTTCTCGGCTTCGACCCCGCTCAGGCCACCGGAGTTGCGCTCGCGGCTCAACTCTAAATACATCTTCGAAAACTTCGTGGTTGGTCAGAATAACAACCTGGCCCATGCCGCGGCGGTCGCGGTAGCGGAATCGCCAGGCAACGCCTACAACCCTCTGTTCATCTACGGAGGGGTGGGACTGGGCAAAACCCACCTGATGCACGCGGTAGGGCACTCGGTAGCCCAGCGTTTCCCTGACAAAAAAATAGAATACATCTCCACCGAGACCTTTACCAACGAACTCATCAATGCTATCCGGGAAGACCGCATGGCCGAGTTTCGCGACCGCTACCGTTCGGTGGATTTGCTGCTGGTGGATGATATCCAGTTTATCGCCGGCAAGGAGCGCACCCAGGAGGAATTTTTCCACACCTTCAACGCCCTCTACGAGGCCCGCAAACAGATCATTCTGTCATCCGACCGCCCACCCAAGGATATCCTCACCCTGGAAGCACGGCTGCGCAGCCGTTTCGAATGGGGTCTGATCACCGATATCCAGTCGCCCGACCTCGAGACCCGGGTGGCCATCCTCAAAATGAACTCCGAGTACCGCAATATGCGCCTCCCCGAGGAGGTGCTAGAATACATCGCCAAACAGATCACCTCCAACATCCGCGAACTCGAGGGGGCTTTGATGCGCGTGATTGCCTATGCTTCACTCAACGGAGTCCAACTGAGCAAGGCTGTAGCGGTCAAGGCCCTTTCCGACGTTTTTGCTGCCACCGAGGCTAATCTTACCCCTGAGGAAATCCTCAAGGCCGTGGCAGACCACTACGGCCTCAAGCTGGAAGAGATTCGCGGTGCGGGTCGGCGCAAGGAAGTGGTGATTCCACGCCAGCTGGCCATGTACCTGATCCGCGAGATGACCCACGCTTCCTTGCCGGAGATCGGTCAGTTCTTCGACGGGCGCGACCACACCACAGTGCTTTACGCGATCCAGAAGATCCAGGAGAGCATAGCCAGCGATACGGCCCTACAACAGGCCCTCAAGGGCATCAAGGAACGACTGCGCTGAGCACATACAACCCATTTACCACTGCCACAAGCCTGGCATACAGTGGGGTGCTGCGCCTGCGACCCTGCCGTTTGCCAAATGCAGTTTAGCCCCACAAACCCCTTTGTGGACAATTCAGCTAATCAGGTTCTTATGCCTATCAACCGGCGGGCCTTTAGAACCCCGTGCGGAATTGTATTATCCAGTAATTGAATAACATAATTGAGAGCCTTAAAACTGTGGATAAATTAATTCAACCTGTGGATAACCCTGTGGATAAAATGTGGATAACCCTGTGGATAGACTTGTGGATAAGTGCGTTCATGACGTACCTGTGGATAAGCTCCGGTCTCATCCACAACTTATCCACAACTTATCCACAATTTTCCACACCCTTTATCCACAGGCTCAATTCGATACCGATGCGGGTTTAAGCGCCCTTATCCACATATCCACAGGCCCTATTACTACTATTACTAATTCTTAAATTTTTAAAAAAGAAGTAGGAATTTAAAT
>NZ_CALMCQ010000330.1 GCF_937863175.1 uncultured Meiothermus sp.
TGAACATCCGGCCCTGGGGGAGGGCCGGGGTGCTGCGGGCCAGGTTTACCATCAACTGGAACAAAGACCGCGGTACCGATCCCAAGCCGAACGCCTCGGGCACCACCGAACGGTTGAACGACCTTCACCTCACCCGGCAGCAGAAGGAAGAGGCAAGGCGGCAGGCGGGGGCGGCATAGGGCGTTTTGTCTGTTTTGATTATTGCGACTATTTCGATTACACTAGATCGTGTCGTACTGGAGGAGGTGAACCCATGGCCACACTGAACCCACCCCATCTGCCCAGCGAGTGCGAAGCCCAGCGGGCCAGGCAGCTCAGCGAGCGGCTGGCCAGGTATGCGGGCCAGGATCTGACCCTGTACATCAACGGCGAGACGGCCCCGCTGGTGCTGGGCCAGGACGTACTGGCGCTGCTGCAAGAGATTCTGACCCAGACCGCTATGGGCCGCTCGGTCGCGGTGATACCGCGGGGGGCCGAACTCACCACCCAGGAGGCCGCAGACCTGCTTAAGGTCTCGCGCCCGTTTCTGGTGGGGCTCCTGGAGGCGGGAGAAATCCCGCACCGCAAGGTGGGCAGCCACCGCCGGGTTAGCCTGTCCGACCTGCTGGCCTACCAGGCCCGCGCCCAGGCCGAGCAGGAGGAGGCCCTGCGCCAGCTACAGCAGCAGGCCCAGAAGCTCAAGATGGGGTACTGAGTTTGTCCAGCTTCACGGTGGTCTACGATGCCAGCGTGCTCTACCCCGCCCCGCTGCGCGATCTGCTCCTGCACCCGGCCCGCACCGGCCTGTACCGGGCCAGGTGGACCGAAGACATCCATCAGGAGTGGATGCAAAACCTCCTGGCAAACCGCCCCGACCTGAGCCGCCAGCAGCTAAAGCGCACCCGTGAACTGATGAACAGGGCCGTACTGGACTGTCTGGTGACCGGCTACCAGGAGCTGATCCCCGCGCTCACACTCCCCGACCCCGACGACCGCCACGTGCTGGCCGCCGCCATCCGTTGCGGTGCGGACGCCATCGTGACCCTCAACCAGCGCGACTTTCCTGCCGACACCCTGAAGACCTATGGCCTCGAGGCCCTGCACCCCGACGAGTTTGTGCTCGACCTGATGGATCTCGATACTCCCAGGGTACTTGGGGCGGTCAAGAACCAGCGCTCACTCCTGCGCCACCCACCCCAAACCACCCAGGAGCTGCTAGAGACCCTAAAAGCCCAGGGCCTGCCCCGCAGCGCAGCGCTGCTGGAGCAGTACCAGGAGCTGCTTGAACCTGGTAGAGGCCCGTGCCTTGAACCCGACCACCCTGCTAGGGGTGCGGTTGAACATCCGGCCCTGGATGATGGCGGGGGTGCTGCGGGCCAGGTTTACCGTCAACTGGAACCAAGACCGCGGTACCGATCCCAAGCCAAACGCCTCGGGGACCACCGAGCGGTTGAACGAGAGGCATTTCACCCTGGAGGAGAAGCGCCGGGCGCGGGAGGCGCGGCGGACAGCACAGTAAGGGCAGGTCAGGTCTGGGCACCACCTCTGCGCTGGCACGTCCACTTCACATCCTATTTCACATAGTTGGGTTACACTATGGCCGGGAGTCATAGCTGGTAACTCCGCAGTGAGGGCTATCATTCGCTGCAATGCTCGATGTCAGAAAGCTGGTGTTCATATGATGATGACATATAACCCGCTAGTTGCACCTGCGCCGAAGGAGATCCCTCTCGAACACGCGCCGCTGGTCAGAGTCTTGACTCAGCTCCGCTTTCCCAAGATCGCTTCTATTGCTCGTGATGATTTCATTGGGCCGTTTCAGGAGGCGATTCGCGAGGAGTATGCGGTGCTGCGCCCCGAAGAAGGGCACGATATCTTTGTGGGTCCAGAGGGCGTCCAGAGCAGGAC
>NZ_CALMCQ010000331.1 GCF_937863175.1 uncultured Meiothermus sp.
GGGAGGGAGTACGCCTGCTGGTCTCTACTGGAACCCGTCCCCCTGTGCGCGAAACCTTGCTGCCCGACCTGACCGGCCTGACCGACGAGGAAGCCCGCTACATTCTTACGGTGGCCGAACTCCAGGCCCAGCTGGTGCGGGTGGCCTCGGGTGCACCCGAGGGCATCGTGATTGGCCAGGAACCTGGCCCAGGTGTGGTACTGGCCCGCGAAACCGTGGTGCGCATCCTGGTAGCTGCACAGCCCGTAGCCGCCATCCCCAAAGCCTCCCCCTTTGAGCCCCCGCGTCTGGCCGCACCCCCACCACCCCCCGAACCAACCCCCATTCCCGAGCCCATACCGGCTCCCACACCCACCCCAGACCCCGCCAACCCCGACGTAAACCAACCTAGCCTAACCCCCGTTCCTGCAGGACCGCAGGAGCGTCGGGTAAACGTGAGCTACACCCTGCCCGAAAACATTCCCAATGCCGTGGTGGTCATCGCCGTGCAAGACGAAGTACTGGTCAACACCGTGTTTGAGGGACCCGTTCAGCAACCCTGGAGCTTCAGCCAGGAGATCGTGGTACGGGGAGTTGCGGTGCTGCGCATCGTGGTCAATGGGCAGCAGGTGTTGGAAAGCCCGCTATGAAAGGGGCCTGGGCCGAAGCTTTGGCCCGCAAGCATCTTCTGGCCAAGGGATATGTGTTGTTGGGGCTAAACAAACGAACCCCTTTTGGCGAGATTGACCTCTGGATGCAGGATGGCCCAACCTATGTGGCCATCGAGGTCAAGCAGCGCCGCGATGCTGTTTTTGGGACACCCCTGGAAGCCCTGACCCCTACCAAGTACCAGCGCATCTATCGGTCGGTGGTTTATCTGCTGGGTCGAGACGACGTACCGGTGCGGCTCGAGGCAGTGCTGGTACATGGAACACCGAAACAGTTCCGCATCGAGCATTTGCTTTTGGAGCCTTGAGGATCCCGGTCTACCCCGATTCGGTGCTCAGCAGGAGATCGGCGGCTTTCTCCGCAACCATCAGGGTAGGGATGTTGGTGTTGCCGCGCACCACCTTCGGCATCACCGAGGCATCCACCACATAGAGGTTTTCACACCCATACACCTTCAGGCGTTCGTCCACCACCTCCCCCATGCTGCATGTTCCGGTAGGGTGGTAGAGGGTTTGGACGTACTGGCGCACATAGGTGTTCAGCTCCGCCTTCTCTTGGAGGCCGGCTTGCCTGCCATGAGGTGGGCCCCGGTACGGGTCAAAGGCTTTTTGAGCCGCGATTTCACGGGCCAGTTCTATCCCGGTGCGCAGCACCTCGAGGTCGTGCGGCTCACTCAAATAACGCGGTTGGATTCGTGGAGCCGCCTCTGGATCGGCACTGCGTAGACCGATCATGCCCCGGCTCTGCGGGGCCACCAGCGTGGGGCCTATGGTAAAGAAGTGGCCCTCCTCACGATCAAACCCGTGATTGCTGAAGAAGGCTGGCCCAAAGTGGTACTGCAAGTCGGGCGCAGGTGCACCGGCCAGGATACGCAAAAAGGCTCCGGCTTCGGCCACGTTGCTCACCAACGGTCCACCCTGGGTGAGCAGATACCGGGCTACATTCGCCAGGGTTTCGGCCTTGTCCAGGCTAACCGGCGCCTTGCAGTGCCAGATGACCGGCAGGGCCAGGTGATCCCACAGGTTTTGTCCCACCGGCAGGTCTTGCCGGACTTCGATCTGATGCTGCCGTAGCTGATCGGCGGGGCCCAGGCCAGAAAGCATCAGGAGCTGGGGCGACTGTACCGAGCCGCTCGAGACAATCACTCCCCGGCTGGCCCGTACCCGCCACATCAGGCCATGATGGCGGTACTCCACCCCTACCGCCCGGGCTCCTTCAAACAGAACGCGATGGGCTCTGGCCCCGGTCTGAACATCCAGATTGGGGCGTGGCAGGGCAGGCCTCAGATAGGCAGTGGCCGCGCTCTGACGGGCTCCGTTTTTCTGGTTTACATGGAAGAGGCCCACCCCTTCCTGGTTGGGCCCGTTAAAGTCGTCGTTGCGCTCGAGGCCCGACGCCACTGCCGCTTCGATAAACGCGTAGGTCAGGGGGTTGGTATACCTGCGCACCTCTACGTGCAGGGGGCCACGGTCGCCATGGTACTCGGAAGGGCCGAGGGGATGGGTTTCTATTTTTTTGAAGTAGGGTAGTATCTCGCCAAACGACCAGCCCGGCATCTTCCAATCGTTGTAGTCGTGGGGGTTGCCCCGTACCACAATCATGGCATTGATGCTACTGCTCCCGCCCAACACCTTACCCCTGGGCCAGTAGAGTTCGCGCCCATTCAAGTCTGGCTGAGGCTCGGTGAAAAAAGCCCAGTCGGATCTGCCTTTGAATAGTTTGGGAAAGGCTGCGGGGGCTTTGTGGTACAGCCCCTGTTCAGGTTCACCGGCTTCCAGAAGCAAAACCTTGAGGTCGGCCCTGGCACTCAGGCGGTGGGACAGCACACACCCCGCCGACCCCGCCCCTACGATAACGAAATCATATTCCTGCCTCATTCGATGCCATTGTAGAACGACCCGAAAAAATGCACCACCCACACGCGCTACCCCCGATCGTTTCTTCGGAGTGAAAAAAGCGGTCGAGGGCGCCCGAGGGTCTGGTGTTCAGCCTATTGCATCAGGCACCCAGATTCTGTCTCTGGCCGCGTACGCACTACGCGAACCACAAATTACCTGCTATCAACCCCTGGCCACCGGCAGCCAGACGC
>NZ_CALMCQ010000332.1 GCF_937863175.1 uncultured Meiothermus sp.
TTTCAGCCCACGGCCTACCCTTCCCCTATGAGCGCTGGATGCATGTTGCCAGAGACCTCGGGGGCAGGCTGCCGGTGCGTATCCGTGCGGTTCCAGAAGGAGCCGTGATTCCTGTCCATACTCCGCTGGTAGTCATCGAAAGCACCGACCCCGAACTGCCCTGGCTACCAGGCTGGATGGAGACCGCGTTGTTGCGGGCGGTCTGGTATCCCACCACAGTCTGCACCGTATCGTGGGAGATCAGGCAGATCATCCGTGCAGCGCTGGAAAAAACTGCCGACGATCCCGAGGCCGAACTGCCCTTCAAGCTGCACGACTTTGGGGCGCGGGGGGTGAGCAGCCAGGAGAGCGCGGGCCTGGGCGGGATGGCCCACCTGGTCAATTTCATGGGCACTGATACGGTAACTGCGCTCATCTACGCTCGCAACTATTACGGGGCGGAAATGGCGGGCTACTCCATTCCCGCCATGGAGCACTCCACCGTGACCAGCTTTGGCCGTGCGGGCGAGGCCCACGCTTACCGGCAAATGATCGAGACTTTCGGCAAGTCGGGTGCGCTGTTTGCAATGGTGATTGACTCTTACAACCGCGAGCACGCGGTGAGCCAGATCATTGGCGAGGAGCTGAGGGACTTGATCGTATCCTCGGGTGCAACCCCGGTCATCCGTCCCGACTCCGGCGACCCACCCTTTGTGGTACTGCGTACGGTGCAGACTCTGGAAGCCAAATTCGGAGCGACGGTCAACACAAAAGGTTTCAAGGTTTTGAATGGTGTGCGGGTCATCCAGGGCGACGGCATCAACGCTGCTAGCATTCGCAAAATTCTGTTCCTGTTGGAGCAGTGGGGCTACAGCGCCTCTAATGTGGCTTTTGGCATGGGTGGTGCGCTCTTGCAGCACCCCCACCGCGACACCCAGAAGTTCGCCCAGAAACTGCACCTGGTCACGGTAGGGGGTCTGACCTATGGCGTGAGCAAGAGCCCCACAGACGACATGGGCAAGGCCAGCAAGAAAGGCCGCCTGGACGTGATCCGCGACGAGCGTGGCATCCGCACGGTCGACCTCGAGGCCGGTGAATACACCCCGCACCCCCAGAGCGTCCTGCACACCGTCTTCGAGAACGGCGAGATTTTGAAGCGGTACACCTGGGAGCAAGTAAGGGGGAATGGATGAACTGGTCTGGCGCTGGCAGCCAACCTTGCCAACCCCCCGGCGTGGACGTGGAACTGGCCAGCCCGAATTGAAGTCAACACCATCCACGCCTCGAGCAGGTCAGGCAGGTTCTGGCAGGTCAACCTTTGGATACTTTGTTGGCCCACCCAGGCATTTCTGGCTAAAGCCCTGCGCTTGCAGGCGTATACTCAGCGTTGCATGTCGCCTGCCGCTACCCTCCTGCAAACGCGAATTGCAATCTCCGGTTTCTTCATTCTGCACGGGTTTGTGGCCGCGACCTGGATTTCGCGCATCCCTGCCGAGAAAGAGCGCCTCGAGATGAGCGCAGCAGTACTGGGGCTGGTGTTGCTGGGCAACATGCTGGGGGCGCTGCTGGGAGGTCTGACCGCTGGAACCTCGGTGGCGTGGTGGGGCAGCCGCCGGGTGGCCCGTATCTTCGGAATGGCTGTATCGCTCTCCTTGCCGGTACTGGGATTACTACTCTCTCCGGCGTGGCTGTTTGCCGGTCTGGTGCTGTACGGTTTTCTGCTTAACACCCTCAACATTGGCATGAACACCCAGGCGGCGGCCCTGGAAACCAACTATGGCAAGCCCATCTTCTCTTCCTTCCACGCGCTGTGGAGCGCGGGGGCGCTGGCAGGTTCTCTGGCGGGTGCGGGGCTGGCCGGGCTGGGGCTCTCCCCCTTCTGGCACTTTTTGCTGATCGGCGGACTGGGGGCCGGCCTGGCCTGGCGGGCCGGTGGGTGGCTGTTGGCGGCCTCGCCCTCTCCCACCCGGCAAACCTTCGTGCTACCCAGCGGCTCACTGCTGTTGCTGGGTCTGATGGGCTTTTGCACCGCCATCAGCGATGGCTCGATTGCCAGTTGGAGCGGGGTCTACCTGCGCAGCCTGGGGGCACCGGAATCGCTGGCTGCGCTGGGTTTCGCGGTGCACCAGGCGGTGATGCTGGTGGGGCGTTCCAGCGGCGACTGGCTGGTGCGGCAGTTCGGGGCGGTGCGGGTGGTGCGCTATGGCGCACTGCTGGGTGGCTTCGGGCTGGGGGTAGCGGTGGTCTCGGGCACGGTAGGGGGCATGTACTTCGGTATCGCCTGTATGGGCCTGGGTATGGCCACCCTATATCCACTCATGTTCGCTGCGGCCTCCCAGACCCCTGGCATATCCCCGGCAGCGGCCATGGCCAGCATCTCTACCATGAGCACCATCGGCGGGCTGGTAGGGCCGGTGCTGCTGGGCGCAGTAGCCGAGGTGGGCACAGTTCGAGCCAGCTTTGCGGTAGCGGCGTTGCTGGCAGGGGTGGTGAGCTATCTGGCTTTTTCACTTGCCAACTACCGGGTAGTCCGGGCACGTGCCTCAGATTGAAACCCCAGCTCCATCCCACTGTAACTCAAACAACCTGGCCCAGCTCGCAGCCAGATCGGCAAAGGTTGGGCGGGTTCCCAGGTCTTTTCCGGCCATCCCCGGCCCCGCTACCAGCAACATCCCGTACTCGCGGGTGTGGTCGGTGCCTCGCCAGGTGGGGTCGTTGCCATGGTCGGAGACGATGAACAGGTAGTCGTCCGGGCCGAGTGCAACCAGGAATTCGGGTAGTCGCGCATCGAAGTCTATCAGTGCCTGGGCATATCCCAGGGAGTTGCGACGGTGACCGAACTTGGCGTCGAAGTCCACCAGGTTGGTGAAGATCAGACCGGAGAAGTTCTCGCGCATCAGTTCCAGGGTGCGCTCCATACCCTGGGGGTTGTCGCCCGACCCCACCTCGCGGGTGAAGCCCCGGTGGGCGTAGATGTCGGGAATTTTGCCCACCCCCACCACCTCCAATCCTCCTGCTTTGATCACATCCAGAACGTTGTGGGGCGGCTCCAGCGCATAATCGTGGCGCAGATCGTCGCGGCGGTAGAAGTTCCCCGGCTCGCCCTCGAAGGGTCGGGCAATCACCCGCGCACAGGCCAGCGGCCCCACCAGCATCTCCCTTGCGACCCTGCACCAGTCGTAGAGGGTCTTTAGGGGAATCTTGCCGACGTGCGCCGCTATCTGAAAAACCGAGTCCGCCGAGGTATAGACAATGGGAAAGCCGGTGCGAAGGTGTTCGTCACCATAGTCGCGGATGGCATCGGTGCCCGAATAGGGCAGGTTGAGCAGGTATCCCCCCACTCCGATGCGTTCACAATACCTGGCCAGGAAGTCCTGTGGATAACCCTGTGGAAAAACCCGAAACGCGTTCTCGAGCTGGATGCCCACAAACTCCCAGTGGCCGGTGGAGGTATCTTTGCCGGGGTTGACCTCCACCATTCGCCCAAAAGCACCTTTGGGCTGCGCTACCTGAGGAACCGTGTGTACCCCCGGCACGTGGCCCAGCCCGAGCGCAGCCAGATGGGGCAGCTCAATTCCGGTCTTGAGCACGGTGTGGTCGAGGGTATCGGCCCCTTCGTCGCCAAACTGCGCGGCGTCGGGCAGGTAGCCCAGCCCCACCGAGTCCAGCACAATCGTGATGACCTTCATGCCCAAAGCATACCGGAGCCTAAGGAGAGCAGATGGGCATGAGAGCGGGGGTAAAGCGGAGGTATCCTCTCCTCCATG
Source organism: uncultured Meiothermus sp. (assembly GCF_937863175.1). Classification (GTDB taxonomy): domain Bacteria; phylum Deinococcota; class Deinococci; order Deinococcales; family Thermaceae; genus Meiothermus. The sequence goes on from NZ_CALMCQ010000332.1 coordinate 3,747, forward strand.
AGGATTTTTTTTGCCCACCACTCACCAGGCAACAAGATTTTTGTACTCTCCACGACCCCTGGTGCAGGCGAAAGCAAAAGGCTGAAAGCCGGTAATCTTCGCGGAGGCGCAACGTATGCCGGTCTCGGGCCGACATGAGACCCGTGCTGGCGACACTCCCAACGGGGTGTGTACGGGCACAAAAACCCGGTCGCCTGACCTCTACCTGTTTAGTGTGGCCGTACAGGCCCCCACTTCCTTGAGGTCGCTGATCTGGCCGCTGGAGTCGGTCTTGAAGGTCTGGAGGGTTCCCTTGAGGGTAGCGGTATTTTGCTGCTCGAAGCGGCAGCGCCACCAGGCACGGTGGCTATCGGCTCCGCTGGGGACGGTCATGTCCAGGAAAGCGGCTCCGCTGCGGCTCAAGTAGAAGTAGGCCACCATCGAGAAATTTTCCTTGAACAGTACGGTTCCCTTGGGGTCGCCATCGCTGTCACGCTCGGAGAGGGTGATGGTTCCGGCATCCTCGAGGTCTGGGCCGGTCACGGCAAGCTGCCAGCGCTGCCCCACGGCCAGCCGGGGAGGCCAGGCTGCGGCCTGGGGCTGCTGGGGCTGCTGGGGCTGCACGGCCTGAGCCCCCCGCTGGCTGGCCACACAGGTTCCAACTTCCTCGGCATCGGCGTTGGCATCTTTGAAGACAAAAAGCTTGCCCTGGATGGCCCCGCTCGCGTTTTGCGGGTCGAATCGGCAACGGGCCAGGGGATAGCTGTCGCCAATATTCAGGCGCACGATGTTGTCCTGCTGGAAAAACAGGGCCTCGGTTCGACGGCTGCCCAGGCTGGCGGTTGCCACAAAATCGCCATCGGCATCCTTCTGCCCCACCACCACCGACCACTCCCCTGTCCACTGGCCGCCCTGAACCCGCACCTGCCAGGTCTGGCCGGTATGGATGGCGGGGGGCCAGGCAGTTGTAGCGGCAGGCTGTGGCTGGGGGGTGCTGGCTGCAGGCGCACGGTTCACCAGCCCCGCCACGTTGGGGCCAACCAGACCCCAGGCCAGCGCGGAGGGGCGCATGAAAGCAGTGCGGGAGTTCCCCTGCCCCGACACCCCACGGGTGTGGATGCCGATTAACTCACCGTCCTGGTTGTAAATGCCGCCACCCGAGTTGCCAGGGCCGGTCTGGGCATCGTGCTTGATCCACTGCTTGCCGCCGCTCTCCATATCTTCGCCGGTAAACCCCCCCACAGCCCCACTCGAGAAGGTAATGGTATTGCCTCCAGTCCCCTGAAATCCAAAGACATAGATGGGGTCGCCCACAATCAGCTTGTTGGAATCGCCAATGGGAACTGCCGGAAAGGTCATGTTGCCGATGGGCTGACCGCCCGAGGTGCGGGTAATGCGTAGAAGGGCCAGGTCGAGATTGGGATCGGCAGCCACCACATCGGCCAGAAAACGCACCTCGGGGGGCTGATCCACAAAGCGGACGACGCCCACAAAAATGCGCGGGACAATTCGGCGGTTCTCGAGATCGCCGATCACATGGTAGTTGGTCAGGATGAAACCCTGCGGACTGATCAGGGTGCCCGAACCCGTGCTGACCGAGTTGTTGCCCACCGGGTAGGTAATAAACACCGTAGCCGCAATGATGCGTTCGCGCACATCGCGCGGCAAGGTTTGGGCCAGACCAGCTCCCCAGACCCACAAGACCAGTAAACACAACAGGCTTATACGACCGAACCCAGGCTTCATATCAACCTCCGCATTATGGGTACACATATATTACGTCGCATCTCAAAAATTAGAGGATTCTGGGTCTAATCCTGGTTTATTTGCACAGCCGAAGTCGGAAAGTGCTTCCTGAACAGATTTTTATCCAGGAGTTTTTTGCTCCGCCAGGACAGGGAAGCATGGGCGGGGGTCGCTCCAGCGGTATGTCCTGTACTCCTGGAACGAGCGCAGAATCAAGAAGCCTGCATACAACTTTCATATGCCTCAGCCTACCTGCTGTTTACCTGGGGCATGATCAGACCATGGGTAGTCGGACTGTTACTGGCAGCAGTGGCCCTGGCTCAAACCGGGCTCACCCCCGCCACGGGGGGCGGTTTCAGGCTTCAGGTGCGCGGTTACGATCTGGGCAAGTTGCCCGCAAAACCCCAGATTCGGGTGACGGGGGATGTATTCAAGGACTCGGCTCGAGTCAGCCTCCACTTTTTTGCCGACCCAGGCAGCAGTCCACCCCCTTATGCTCCCCGTATTCTTTCGGTTGACCTTAAGGGGCCCCTCCCGCTCCAGCAGACCTACCGGGTGGGCGACCCCTTAGACCCCCAGGCTCGAGGCACCCTGAGCTATGTGGACGATCGCAACCCCAGCAACCGCAAAAGCTGGGGTGGCAGCGGGAGCGTAACCATCACGGCGCTCAGCAATACCAGCCTCACCTTGCAGGGCAGCAGCATCCAGATGGCCAGCCCCAAACACGGCAACTTCGTGATGAGCTTTGTGTTGAAGGTAGATCGCCTGCGACGCTGAACACAGGGTTTTGCCGGTTTCCTGGGGGGTTCACCGACTTGCACACCTTATCCCTGCACTTCTGGCTAAGATAGATGGGTTGAGGAGATTCATGGCGACGACTTCACCTGTGCGCATTCCTAAAAGTTCGCTTCGACAGCAACTCATACGGCTCTTTAGAGCACTTCTCAAGCCGCTCTACTGGTGGTACGAGAAACGGGTCGAGGCCAGGGTACGCCGGGGCCACGCTCCCAAACACCTGGGGATGATTCTGGATGGCAATCGGCGTTTTGCCAGGGAACTGGGGTTGGAAGGGCACGAAGGCCACGAGCTTGGCGTACAGAAGGCCTACGAGGTTTTGGAGTGGTGCCTCGAGCTCAAAATACCCACCGTAACCATCTGGGTGTTTTCCACCGACAACTGGAGCCGCAGCCAGCTCGAGGTCGAGACGCTGATGCGCCTTTTCGTCCAGGAGGCCCAGCGCATGGCCCAGGACCCCCGCATCCACGCCAACGAGGTGCGGGTAAAGGTGATCGGACGGCACGACCGCTTTCCCCCCAGAGTGCTTCAGGCCTTAGAAGAGCTGGAAAAAGCCACCGCGCACCACAGCGGGATGCTGCTCAACATCGCCATGGGCTACGGCGGGCGGGAAGAAATTATAGACGCGGTCAAGAGTCTGCTGCTGGAAGCCGCCAGAACCGGCAAGTCGCCGGAGGAGCTGGCCGCCGAGCTTGACATGGAACACATCTCCGAGCGGCTTTACACCGCAGGCGTGCCCGACCCCGACTTCATCATTCGCACCTCGGGCGAGATCCGCCTTTCGGGCTTTTTGCTGTGGCAGGCCGCCTACAGCGAGTACTACTTCTTCGATGCCTTCTGGCCGGCCTTCCGCAAGGTGGACTTTTTGCGGGCGGTGCGCGACTACCAGAAGCGCGAGCGACGCTTTGGCAAGTGACATCCGCCTATTAGCCGATAGCTGATAGCCAATAGCTAATAGCTTTTGACCTGAGACCTGCGACTAACTTTTGACCTGCGACCTTCCTCACCATGGCTGGGTAGACTGGAAGCGGCTACCGTATGACACTGGCGATTCAAACTCTGAATCTGAGAAAAGCTTTCAACGGCCGCGTCGCAGTGGAAGACCTGAGCCTGGAGGTTCGGGCGGGGGAGGTTTTTGGCTTCCTCGGCCCAAATGGGGCTGGCAAGACCACCACCGTCAAGATGCTGCTGGGGCTAACCTATCCAACCTCCGGTCAGGCTACTCTACTGGGAAAACCGCTGGGCAGCCTCGAGACCAGGCGCCAGCTGGGATTTTTGCCCGAGCTGTTTCGCTTTCACGACTGGATGACCGGAAAGGAGTTTCTGCGCTTTCACGGGCAGCTCTGCGGGATGCCGGCAAGCGCCCTCCAGCGGCGCATCCCCGAGGTGCTGGAGCTGGTTGGGCTTCTGGGGCGTGAAAACGAACGTATCAAGGGCTACTCCAAAGGGATGCAGCAGCGCATCGGGCTGGCCCAGGCCCTTCTGAACCATCCCCGGGTGGTGTTTTTGGACGAGCCCACCTCGGCCCTGGACCCCATCGGACGACGTGAGGTACGCGAGATCATCCGGCACCTGAAGGCTGAGGGCACCACCATCTTCCTCAACTCGCACCTGCTCTCGGAGGTTGAGCTGACCTGTGACCGGGTGGCTTTTGTGGACAAGGGCCGGGTGGTGCGGAGCGGAGCGTTGAAGGAGTTGTTGCGCGAGAGACTCGAGGTCGAGCTGCGGGTTGGCGCACTGAACCCAGAGCTGCTATCGGAGCTAGGGCGCCATGCCAGGGTTTTGCACCACGGCCCGGATACGGTGTTGCTCGAGACCGAGAGCGAGGACGTGCTGCCGATCCTGGCTCAGACCGTGGTTAACTCGGGGGCTGGCCTCTTTTCCCTTAGTCCGCGCAAGATCAGCCTGGAAGACCTGTTCGTGAAGCTGGTGAGCAAGGAGTCGTCGTGAGGAACCTGCTGCTGATAGCCCAGTTCACCTGGCAGGAGGCCCTGGGGCGGCGCCTGTTGTGGGCCATAATCCTGCTCACGCTGGTTTTTTTGTTTTTTTATTTTCTGGGTCTGAACTTTCTGCTGGATAGCTTCGAGCGCCGGGCGGCGCAGTTGGGGCGCGAGCTTTCACCCGAGCAGATGGTGGTTCCCAGTGCGGTGCTGGTTCTGATGGGGATGTACATTGTGAACTTTTTGGGAAGTTTGACCGGTGTGTTCACCACTATTGCCAGCATTAGCGGGGAGGTGGACTCAGGCACCTTGCAGTCCATTCTGCCCAAACCCATCCGGCGCTGGGAGTTTGTGCTGGGTAAGTGGCTGGGGCATCTGAGCCTGGCCCTCCCCTATCTGCTGCTCTTGTCACTGGCTCTGGTCTATGGTTCGTATATCCTGACCGGCTACCTGCCCCCAAACCCGCCCGCAGCCATGGCCCTGATGCTGCTGAGTGTTCTGTTTTTGCTCACTCTAACGCTGCTGGGCAGCAGTTTGTTCTCCACCCTCACTACCGGGGTAGTGATGTTCATGATCTATGGTCTGGGCTGGATTGGGGGGATTCTGGCCAGCGTGGGGGCTTTCACCAACACCCCAACGCTAAAGCGTCTGGGCGAAATTAGCAGCTATCTGGTGCCAAGCGACCAGCTCTGGCGCGGGGCCTCGGTGTTTTTGCAGCCCGAGATCATGTTGGGCGCGCAGGATTCCGCCCGTGGCAACCCGTTCGTGGGCAGCGAGCCGCTCGCCACGGGCTATCTGTTGTGGGTAGCGGCCTACACCATGTTGGTGCTGGTAGCAGCGGTCTGGGTTTTCCGGCGCAGGGATTTTTAGCGGTAAGGTGGCTAGGAGTTGATCAGCAAAACCAGCAGCGCCAGCAAACCGCCGGGCACCAATCCCACCCCTACCAGAGGGCCAAGCCCCTTGGCCCCAAAAGACATTGCGACCTTAAAAACAGTATTGCTCAGCGAGGCAATCAGGATGGCAGCCGCAGCCACCTGCAGGAGCAGGGTCTGGTCGGCTGCGAGGCGGGCCAGCGAGAGGGAGATTGCGTCTACATCGGCCACGCCCGAGATCGCGCTGACCACAAAAACCCCCGCACTGCCAAAGACCTCGAGGCCAAACTTGGTCAGCAGCTTTACCAGGGCATAGACACCGGCAAACAACAAGGCGCTCTGGAGTTGCAGGGGATTTTGTACCACCACACTCTCGGAGGTAGTTCGATCGCGCCGAGCTAGCCAGGCGGCACCTACAAACCCCCACAGAAGCCACAACAACACCGGCAGCCAGAGCAACTGCAGCAAGGCCGGAGCCGCAACCGCACTCCAGATCAGTATTCGCCCCAGCATCATTTGAGAAGCAAGAACCGATCCAGCGGCCCAGAGTGAGTTTTTGCTGGGGTCAACCCGGCTTTGAATAACCATCGAAAGGGTGACGGCCGTCGAAGAAACCAGCCCACCCAGTACCGCTGCCGTCCACAGGCCTTTGGAACCCAGTAGCCGTAGGGCCAGATAGCCCGCGAAGTTGACCCCCGCAACCAGCATCACCACCTGCCAGATTTC
>NZ_CALMCQ010000333.1 GCF_937863175.1 uncultured Meiothermus sp.
AGGGCAAAATTGGTGGAGGCTCGAGGGTCAGTGATCTTCCCTTTTGCGACCCGAAACCTTCTAATCAAACGCCTGGGCCGAGAGGTCTATGGGTGGTTCGGCTCTGGCCTTGTGAGTGTTGTTCCAGAAGGCGATGCCGCGCAAGGGGGCATAGACCTCGAGGCTCGAGAGGGGTTGTCCACTCAGCTTGACCCGGTGAATTCGGGTGCTGCCCCGGCGGATGGCGTAGATGATATCGTCCAGCACCGCCATTTCCACCTGGCTGGTGGGGTCTTCGCCCTCGGCCACGGGCAGGGGCAGCGAAAACAGCACTTCGCCCTCGAGGGAGAGCTTGCGAATCTTCTGGCTGTCGGAGTCGTAGATTAGCAACTGGTCGTCGGGGGTCAGACCCAGGCCGCCCAACAACCGCAGCTCCTGCGACTCCCGGCTCTTGCGGAAGGCGTATCGCGAGACATACTGACCGCTGTGCTCGAGGCGCTGCACCTGGCGGTTGCCGTAGTCCAGCACAAAGATGTAGTTGCGGCTAGCCAGTATCACCCTGGGCGACTCGAAGGTGCCCCGACCCTGACCCGCGCCACCAAAACGGGTCACGGGTTTGCCTTCCAGGTCGAAGCGGGTGATGGTACAGGCCTCGCCATCCAGTACCAGCAGGCCATCAGACACCGCCGCCAGTGAAATAGGATAGAGCAACTCCCCCAGCTTCATGCCATAAGGCGCGATCGAGTGGGTAAGCTCACCCTCCACATCGAAGCGGTGCACCAGCCGCACCGCACCGCCGCCGTACTCGAAGAGGCTGATCCAGAAGCCGCTGTTCTTGTCTATCGAAATCGATAGCGGGGGCGAGGGGAACATCCCCCGCCCACTGCCCACCCCGCTCCACATCCGCATCAGGGTGCCATTCAGATCCATCAGGCGCAGGGTACCCTTTTTGGTCTCTACCGCCAGGGCCAGATAGATGGGCGCGGTGAGGCCGGGGTCTTCCTGCCACTTGCCACGCAGCACGTCCAGCACAGTTTCCAGGCCAGGGCGTTTCTCCGGGTCTTTCTCCAGCATCCGGTAGACCAGATCGGAAAGCACCTGGGGAATCTCGGGGTTGACCTGTTTAGGGGGGGCGGGCATCTGGGTGATCTGCTGGTGGATCACCGCCTCGTAGGCTCCCTGGAAGGGTGGCTGGCCGCACAGCGCCTCGTAAAATACCACCCCAAAGCTGTAGATATCGGACTTGTGGTCAATGCGCTGGCCCTTGGCCTGTTCGGGACTCATGTAGACCGGAGTGCCAATGCGGGCCCCGGTAATGGTCAGGCGGGTCAAGACCTTGCCGGCCGCAATCCCGAAGTCCATCAGGCGCACCCCACGGGGGTCTACGCTGCCATCCTCGCGCACGGCATTCTTGAGCACCATGATGTTACCGGGCTTGATATCCCGATGGATGATGCCCTGAGCGTGGATATGCTGTAGGGCCTCGGCTACCCGGCTCATCACCTCCACGATGCTCCTGGTGCTCAGGCGCTTGTTTTCGATCATGCGATCCAGACCCTCGCCATCGAGGAATTCCATGGCGATGTAATGGGTATCGCCCTGGTTGCCGTGATCGAAGACCTTGACGATGCCAGGGTGGTCGAGGTGGGCCAGCAGTTCGGCCTCGCGGTGGAAACGGCGCACAAACCGAGGGTCGCCAACGTATTTTTCCTGAGGAATCTTGAGCGCGATCAGGCGGCCATCTTTCTTGTTGCGGCCCTTGTATACCGTGGCCATGCCGCCGATGCCGACTTTT
>NZ_CALMCQ010000334.1 GCF_937863175.1 uncultured Meiothermus sp.
AGGGTTGGGCACAGCCGACTCGGCATAGGGAGGATTCTCGCCATCGAAGAGCTGATCGGTGGAGAGGTGGATCAGCCTTGCGCCAATCGCCTGGCAGGCCCTGGCAACATGGGCCGTTCCTTGCACCGTGATGGCCTCGAGCGCCTCTGAACCGGCCTTGCTATAGGCCGTGTGAATGACTACCTCTGGTCGAAATCTGCGTAAGGCTTGTTCCACCGCTGCCGAGTCCCGAATGTCCAGCCGAACCCACGCTACGCCTGGCAGTGCGGGCGCCTGGCCCCAGTAGCTGGCCCCCAGTACCCAGGGCTGGCCCGGCCCCAGGCGCAGTAAAGCACCTCCCAAATACCCTGTTCCGCCGGTCACAAATATGCGCACTTCGACAGCATATCGAATCCTGGACAGCATGAATCGGATTTACTTTTTATAGCACTTTGGATAGCATATTCTGATGATGCAGACTTTCCCCCGGACGTTGGCACTCGCCGGGCTGACCCTACGGGTGCAGAGCCTCGAGCGCCAACTGGCTTTCTACCGCGACCTCCTGGGTCTCGAGGTCATCCATAGCCAGGGCCACCAGACCGATCTGGCCCCCAGGGGGCAACAATTCACCCTGACCTTGCTCCACCAGCCCTCGGCCCCGCTGCGCCCTCAGCCCACCCTGGGCCTCTACCACTTTGCCCTGCTGCTGCCCAGCCGGCCTGCGCTGGCCGCCATTTTCCGGCGGCTGGTGGAGGCCGGCTACCCTCACTTTCAGGGCGCTTCCGACCACGGCGTTTCGGAGGCCCTCTACCTGGCCGACCCGGAGGGCAACGGTATCGAGCTGTACCGCGACCGGCCCCGGGCCGACTGGCCTTTTCGGGGAGACCGCCTGGCGATGGTGTCTGAACCCCTAGACCTGGATGCACTTCTCCTGGAGTCGCCCTTGGGCGCGACCCTCGAGCCCCAGACCACCCTGGGGCACCTGCACCTGCACGTGGGAAACCTGGACGAAGCACAAACCTTTTACCAGGGTTTGGGAATGGCCCTCATACCAAGGGATTATCCCGGCGCACGCTTCCTGGCTGCCGATAACTACCATCATCATCTGGGCATCAATCTTTGGGCCAGAGGCCGTACCGCACCCGCAGACTCGACGGGGTTGCTGGCCTATCGGGTTGCCCTCGAGGGCAGGCCTGCCCAAACCCTGACGGACCCCAATGGAGCGCTGGTGGAGATCGTACCGTTATAGACCGAACTCCACCGGGTAGCCTACTTCGGCAAAGGCCGCCGGGTAGCGCACCATTCCCCGGTAATCCGGGGTATAGGCGGAAAGCGGCCTGGCCATGTATTCGTCCTGGGCAATTGCAAAGGGTGGGTGAATATCCATCTGTACCGACGGCACGAAGCCAAACCGGGGATAGTAGTGGGCGTGGCCTCGCACCAGTACCAGGGGTACTCCCCTGGCTTCTAACCGTGCCAGCCCCTCCTCCACCAGGCGTTTTCCGGTACCCAGGTTTTGAAATTCAGGATGGATCGCCAGCGGGCCAAGCACCACTACCTTCCGCATCACCCCCTGGCGATCCTCAAGCCCCACCTGACTGAATAAAATGTGCCCGACGGGCCGACCTTTCAGCACCGCTACCAGCGATAGCTCGGGAGTGTACTGCAGCGACTGGCGGGTTCGGGCCACCACCTTGGCTTCCCGCCCCGTGCCAAAGGCCAGCGTGTGGATTTGTTCAACCGCCTCGTATTCGTCGGGGCGTTCCGGTCGAACTTCCATCATAGCTACAATACTTCAAAAATCTGCGGCTGGTCTTCAAACCACAACCCCACTCCATGAAGAAGCAGCCGCTGTATAGCAACCGCCCCCCCTTTTCCCAAAGGCCCGGTTGTCGAGTAGATTGGAAGGGTGACACCCTTCCGCAAACAGGACTTTGGCCCCGACTTTCTCTGGGGCGTAGCCACGGCTTCCTATCAGATTGAAGGCGCGGTGGGCGAAGACGGGCGCAGCGCATCCATCTGGGATACTTTCTCCCACACCCCCGGCAGGATCAAGACCGGCGAGAACGGCGATCTGGCCTGTGACTTCTACCACCGCTACCACGACGACATTGCCCTGATCCGCCAGATGAATATGCAGGTCAATCGCTTTTCACTGGCCTGGCCGCGCATCCTCCCCAGTGGAACCGGTACCGTTAATCAGAAAGGGCTGGACTTCTATCACCGGGTGATTGACCGCACGCTGGAACTGGGGCTGCAACCCTGGGTCACGCTCTACCACTGGGATCTGCCCCAGGTTCTGGAGGAGAAGGGTGGCTGGACCAACCGCGAAATTGTGCAATGGTTTAGCGAGTATGTCGAGGTTTGTGCCAGGGCCTTTGGCAACAAAGTAAAGCACTGGATGGTGCTCAACGAACCCACCATCATCACCGTACTGGGCTACCTGCAGGGCTACCATGCCCCTGGCCGCAAAGGCTTTGGTAACTTCCTACCTGCGGTTCATCACGTGGCGCTGGCCCAGGCCGAAGGTGGGCGGGTTTTAAGGGCCAGTGTGCCCGATGCCCAGATCGGCACCACCTTTTCGGCCTCACACGTAGAGGCCGGTGGCCCCACCTGGCTGAGCAGGGTTGCCGCAGCTGGCTACGACGTGGTTGCCAACCGGCTTTTTCTCGAGGCCGCGCTGGGGATGGGCTACCCCTGGAAAACCCTGCCCTTGCTGCTGGGTCTGAACCGGTACATAAAACCAGGCGACATGGAGAAGCTGCCTTTCGACTTTGACTTTGTGGGCTTGCAGACCTACGTTCGACAGATCATCCGCTTCGACCCTTTGAGCCTGGGTACCTGGGCCAGAGAAATCCCCCACCGGGAGCGCGGCAACGAGCTAACCGAGATGGGCTGGGAGGTCTGGCCGGAGAATATCTACCATCTGCTCAAGAAATTTGCCGCCTGCAAGAGAT
>NZ_CALMCQ010000335.1 GCF_937863175.1 uncultured Meiothermus sp.
GCGCGGCCATTGGCGCTGAAAGGGAAACTACCTTTTTTGTAGGGGACTCCCGCAGCCTCGAGTTCTTCCTCGCTCCTGCCCACCGAGGCGATCTCGGGGTGGGTATAAACCACGCACGGGATGGAGTTGTAATCCACATGCCCATAGCCAGTCACCATGTACTCGACGGCGGCATAGCCTTCTTCTTCGGCTTTGTGGGCCAGCATGGGGCCCGCAATCACATCGCCAATGGCAAAGATGCTGGGTACGGCGGTCTGGTAGTGGGCGTTGACCGGGATACACCCTTTTTCATCGGTGGTAAGGCCCACATTTTCCAGGCCCAGTCCGTCGGTGTTGGGCACCCGCCCGGTCGCCAGCAGCACCCGGTCGGCGGCCAGAGGTTCACCGCCCTCGAGCTCAACAATGCCTTTGCCGTCCCTGACATAGGCCGCGGTCACGCGCACCCCGGTGCGGATCTCCAGGCCCTGCTTTTTGAAGATCTTCTCGGCTGCCTTGGCAATCTCAGCGTCCATGCCCCCCAGAATGGTAGGCAGGTATTCCAGCACCGTGACCTTTGAGCCCAGGCGTTTCCAGACCGAGCCGAGCTCGAGGCCGATCACCCCACCCCCAATAACCACTAACGATTCGGGCACCGTTGGGTAAGCGATGGCCTGGTCGGAGGTGCCCACCACGTCGTAGTCGAGCTCGACCCCCTTCAGCATGGCAGCCTTGGAACCGGTAGCAATCAGGATGCGCTCGGCTTCGATTTCCTGGATACCCTCCGGCCCTTTGACCGACACCCCGTGGGGGCCCACGATGCTGGCGTGGCCCAGGTAGCGGGTCACCTTGTTCTTTTTGAACAAAAACTCCACCCCGCCGGTATTGGCCTTGACCACTTTGTCTTTGTGGGCCATCAGTGCCGGTAGATCCAGTTCGGGCTGGCCAATTTTCAGGCCGATCAGGCGATTTCGCTGGGCGGCATATATTTTTTCGCTGGCATCCAGCAGGGCCTTGGAGGGGATACACCCCACCCGCAAGCAGGTTCCGCCCAGGGCTGGTTCTTTCTCGATACAGGCTACGTCCAGCCCAAGCTGTGCGGCCTTAATTGCAGCGACATACCCCCCTGGCCCTGCTCCAATTACCACCAGTTGATGTTTTGGCATAGAACCTCGCAAATAGCTTATAGCCGATTGCTTATAGCCGATAGCGACATGGTATTTGGCTATCGGCTATGGGCCATCAGCTATCAGCATCCTTTACACTTCCAGCGCCAGCCGCACCGGACTCTCGATCATCTCCTTGACCCGTTTGAGGAAGGTCACCGCCTCACGCCCATCTACAATGCGGTGATCGTAGGAGAGGGCCAGGTTCATCATCGGGCGGATGACCACTGCACCGCCCCGGGCAACCGGGCGCTCGACAATGGCGTGCATACCCAGGATGCCCACCTGCGGCGGGTTGAGGATGGGGGTGGAGTTTAGCGAGCCGTAGATTCCGCCGTTGGTAATGGTAAAGGTGCCGCCCATCAGCTCGTCGGGCTTAATTTTCTTGGCCCGCACCCGCTCGCCATAATCCGCAATGGTGGCCTCGATCTGGGCCATGCTCAGCTGGTCGGCATTGCGGATCACTGGCACCACCAGGCCTTCTCCTCCGCCCACGGCGATGCCAATGTCGTAGTAGCGGTGGTAGACGATATCGGTTCCACGTATTTCGGCATTGAGCTGGGGTATCTCTTGCAGGGCCTGGGTAACGGCTTTCACGAAAAAGCTCATAAAGCCCAGCTTCAGGCCGTATTTCTTCTGGAAACTCTCGCCATACTCCTTGCGCAAATCCATCACCATGCCCATATCGGCCTCGTTGAAGGTGGTGAGCATGGCGGTGTTTTGCTTGGCCGAGAGCAGGCGTTCGGCAATGCGGCGGCGCAAAGGGGACA
>NZ_CALMCQ010000336.1 GCF_937863175.1 uncultured Meiothermus sp.
GAGGAGTTGAATCTTGGCGAATTCCTCGATCCTGAGGCTATCCAGGCCAGCGCCTTTCTGCTCTAAAACCGAAGCCTGGGCCATTTTGACTCTGGCCCCCAGGTCGGGGTGGGCCCGAATCAAAGAGAGCTGATCTTCCACGGAGGCTTGTTGGACGCAGATTACCATGGCCTGGTGCAGTTCATCCAGGCTGTGCCAGGGTCGCGTAGCCCAGGCTTGCTCGGCAATCCAGGGCGAGTGCTCAAACACCCAACCCACCGCTTTGACAAAAGCTTCTCGGGAGAGCTGGTTGATTTCGCCTAAGGTCATAGGAACGTCCAGGATCCAGGGTTTGGGGGCCATCAAAGCCGGTATATCTCAAGCCCCAGGTCACAGAACATAGTTCTGGCCTTTCGCTTTAGGCCCTCGACTTCTGGTATTGACCCCCCAACCTTCTGGCTGCAGTAGACCCGCCCACCAGACCGCATCCCAAAACTGCAAATACCGCCTCCAGGATAATACCTGGCTGGGCGACCTGTGCAGTCTGGTTCGCCCTAAAAGGTGCGTTGGGGAAACCCCTTCGTCAACCTTATATCCGCCTCCATGCCAGACCGTTGTTTCGCTACCGGGAGAACTTACCCCGTCTTTTCATGCATACTGTTTTGCAGCACTTTTTCAACGGCCTCGAGGGTATATTCCAGCTCCTCCCCACCGTGAGCCGCCGAGAAAAACGCAGCCTCGAACTGGCTAGGAGGCCAGTACACCCCGTGCAGCAACAAACCATGAAAAAATTGTTTGAAGACCCCGGTATTGGACTGCACGGCATCGGCATACGTAGAAACCGGCCCAGCATGGAAAAATACCGTGATCATCGAACCTACCCGGTTAATGGAGATGGGTATTCCTGAGCGATGAAAGGTGTTCTCGAGCCCTTCCTGCAAAGCCCGACCGTAGCGCTCGAGGCGTTCATAGGGCGGATCCTGGGCCAGCAGTTCCAGGGTCGCGATCCCGGCTGCCATCGCTACCGGGTTCCCGCTCAGGGTTCCGGCCTGGTACACCGGGCCCAGCGGGGCCACCTGCTGCATGATCCCGGCCCGGCCCCCATAGGCCCCCACCGGCAGCCCACCCCCGATAATCTTGCCCCAGCAGACCAGACCCGGCTGCAAACCCAGAAGCTCCACGGCCCCGCCAGGGGCCAGTCGAAAACCGGTCATGACCTCATCGGCGATCAGCAAGGCGCCATACTGCTTTGTCAAGTTGTGTAAAGCAGCGAGGAATTCCGCAGTCGGGATCAGCACACCGGCATTGCCCACCACCGGCTCGAAGATTACTGCTGCGATCTCGTAGCCCCGCGTAGCGAACAGCGCCTCGAGCCCTTCGGGATCGTTGTAGTCGGCCACCAGCGTGAGGGCCGCAAAGGTTTGAGGAACCCCTGCGCTCGAGGGTGCGCTCTGGGCCGTACCGCCGCCGGAGGTAAGCAGACCCGAACCGGCCTGCACCAGCAGGCTGTCGGCGTGGCCGTGATAGTTGCCACGAAACTTGACAATCAGGTCACGCCCAGTAAACCCCCGGGCCAGGCGCAACGCGCTCATGGTGGCCTCGGTGCCACTGCTCACAAAACGCACTTGGTCGCAGCCGGGATAGGCCTGCAGAACCTTCTCAGCCAGCACGATCTCGCGCTCGGTAGGGGCCCCGTAGCTAAGGCCCTCCTCCAGGGCTACACCAATGGCTTCCTGCACATGGGGGTGGTTGTGTCCCAGGATCATCGGCCCCCAGGAGCCCACATAGTCCAGCAGTTCGTTTCCATCTACGTCCCATAAGCGGGATCCACCAGCCCTGGCAATAAAACGCGGTGTGCCCCCCACAGCCCTGAAAGCCCGCACAGGCGAGTTTACTCCTCCCGGAATCACCTGTTCGGCGCGTTCAAACAAGACTTCCGAACGTAAAGTGGTTATAGGATCCATGCCCGTGACCTTAGCATTCATGCCAGGGCGGTGGCAATCCTCCAGAACCTTAAGGCACTAGGGCAGCAACTGCATTTATGTGTACCCCAACGGCAATCTCGAGGGGTTGGCCACCCCCGCAATGACACTTTTGTGACACTCTTGGAGGTTTATCTGTTATTGATAGCCAATTGCAGATGAAGCGTCTGGCACTGATCGGGGTATCACAGCGAAGGGGCGGAACGGCAGCGCTCCAGGCCTGGAACGCGTGGGCACAGACCCCTCCGGGCTGGCCAGGGGGGCTGATTACCGAAGCAGTACCGATTGCAACCTGCAACCGCACCGATCTGGTGCTGGCCCTGGCCGAGGGTGTGCAGCTTGAAGACGTGCGCGCGGCACTGGTGCCACCCCACCTACCCAGGGGCTACGCCTTCGCCGGGGAGGCCGCCCTCGAGCACCTTTGCCGGGTGGCAACCTCGCTGGACTCGCTCAATCCCGGTGAAGACCAGATCATGCAGCAGGTACGGCAGGCCTTCGAAACGGCCCGACAAGCGGGCGCGGTGGGGCCGATCACCAGCTTCGCTTTCCAGAGCGCCTTGCGCATTGCCAAGCGGGTGCGGCGCGAGGTACCACTGGCTCCGGCCAACACTTCGCTATTCAGCCTGGCCCGACCCGAGTTCGAAGCAAGGCTGCCCCGCCCCGCCCGGGTAGCGGTGCTGGGCATCGGTGAGATGGGTAGCCTGGCCGCCCGCAGCCTGGCCACCAACCCCGGTATCGAACTCTGGCTGGTCAATCGCACCGGGGCCAGAGCCGAGGAGCTGGCCCGGGAGCTGGGGGCAAAGGTGATGTTGCTGGATGCCTTCCTCGAGCACCCTCCTGCCATTACAGGTCTGGTGACCGCAACCTCGGTGAAACACCTGATAGGCAGAACCTTCGTCAAAAATCAGCCTGAGCTTAGGGCTATCGTGGATCTGGGCCTGCCGCCCAATGTCGAACGCACCGCTGTAGAGGGAAGACCGGTAGCACTGATTGACCTCGAGTGGATGCAGCGCCTGGGCGAAGCGCGCCGGCAGCGCCTGCGTGCAGACCTGGCCCGGGCCGAGCAGATTGTGGCCGAGGAGCTGGATACCACCCTCTCGGAGTGGGCCGAGCGCGAGATGGGGCCTGCCATCGCGCAGATGCGTGAAGTCTACCGGCGGACTCTGGAAGAGACCGTGGGGGAACTGGTAGAGCCCGAGCTCGTACAACGGCTGGCCCACCGCTTCGCGCATTTTCCCGCCAGGGGTTTGCGCGGTCTGGCCCGCAAGCATGGAGCTGAAGCAGCACAGGTTTTTTTGCAGGAAGCCGGTCTGGGCCTGGAGGAAAAGGAGCCCAATCGGAGCAACCCTGCGGATTCGGGAGACAAGCATGGGTGAGCGGGTGCGCATCGCCACCAGGGGCAGCCGTCTGGCCCTCTGGCAGGCTGAATGGGTGAAAGAGCGCCTCGAGAGGCAGGGTGCGAGGGTCGAGTTGGTCATCATCGAGACCCAGGGGGATCTCGAGCGGACCCCATTCGCCCAGATGCAGGGCCAGGGGTTCTTCACCAAGGCTGTGCAGGACGCGGTACTGGGGGGGCAGGCCGACCTGGCAGTGCACTCCTATAAAGACCTGCCCAGTGCCACCGTCGAGGGCCTGGAAATCGCTGCCGTCCCGCCGCGTGAGGATTCACGCGAGCTGTTGCTGGCTCGTCCACCTGCGGTAGACCCTGGCGACCCCGTTTTGTCTTTGCGAAAGGGCATCCGGGTGGGCAGCAGCGCGGTGCGTCGCCAGGCCCAGCTCCGCCACCTGCGGCCCGACCTGGAATGCCTGGAGTTGCGCGGCAATGTGCCCACCCGGGTAGAGAAGCTCGAGCGGGGCGATTACGATGCCATCCTGCTGGCCCACGCCGGGGTCAAACGGCTGAACCTGGATCTGACCGGTTTCCACGCCCTGGTGCTGGAGCCTCACCGGCTGGTACCCGCGCCGGCACAGGGCGCGCTGGCCCTGGAGTGTCAGCGAGACCACTCCTCCCTGAAAGCCCTGTTGCAAACCCTCCACGATCCCGTTGCTCAGACCACCGTCTCAGCCGAGCGGGGCTTAATGCGGCGCCTGGCCGGGGGCTGCCAGCTTGCGCTGGGGGCCTCGGCCCGGCTGGTTGAAGGGGGGGTTGAACTGCTGGCCTGGTATGGCGGGAAGCTCTACACGGCGGAGGGTACGACCCCGGAAGAAGTTTCCGAGGCTATGTTCCGGCAAATCCAGTGGGAACACCCCGAGGCGGTGGGGACATGACGGTAGCCCTCACCCAGTCCGAGGGGCGGCTCGAGGGGCTCGAGTCGCGGTTGCGTCAGCGCGGCCTCGAGGTCTGGCGCGTACCCCTGGTCCGAACCCAGACCCGCCAGGGCGCAGATCTGTCGCGGCTGCTGGACTGCCCCTGGTGGCTTTTTAGCAGCGTTGCGGCAGTACGTGCGGTGCTCGAGCTCGGCGGTTCACTCCAGGGCCGCCGGCTGGGCGCAGTGGGGGAAGCCACCAAAGAGGCGCTGGAGCAGGCCGGAGGCCTAGTGGAGCTGCTGGGTTCAGCGACACATGCTGCCAGTCTGGCAGAAGCCTTTATCGCACTTGGTGAAGCCGGTTGCGTGGGTCTGCCGCAGGGCCACCGGGCCTTGCCCACCCTGGCCCGTGGCCTGAGCGAAGCAGGCCATCAGGTGCGCGCGGTTATCGTGTACGACACCTTTTCACTGCCCTGGCCCGACCACCTGGAAACACCCGACCTCACCCTGCTGGCCAGCCCTTCCGCGGCCGAGGCTCTACCGGTCAGAATCGGGGCGAACACCCACTGCCTGGCCCTGGGGCCCACCACGGCACGCTGCTTGCGGGAGCGAGGCTGGCCCCACACCACCCTCCCCAACCCCAGCGAGGAGGAAGTAGTAGCCACCATCGAACAAATCCTGGAACGTAAATGTGGGAGACGCCACGAGGTGAACAGTGCCTGATCTGAAAAACCCCCAGACCCTGCCGGTAGACCAAGCGGTCGAACTATTGCACCGTCCACGCCGACTGCGCGCCAGCCAGCCCCTGCGCGACAGCGTAGCCGAAACCCATCTGCGGCCCGCCAACTTTATTGCACCCTTCTTTCTGGTGCCAGGGCAAGGGATCGAGGAGCCCATTACAGCGCTGCCAGGGGTCTCGAGGTTGAGTGTAGATCTATGGCTAAAACAGCTCGAGCGGGCTCTGAAGCTCGGTCTTCGCTCGGTTTTGCTGTTTGGGGTGCTGCCCGAAAACAGCAAGGATCCCCTGGGAAACAACGCCGCCGACCCCACAGGCCCGGTGCCCACTGCCATCCGGGCGGCCAGAGCGGCTTTTGGTGACGAGATCGTGCTCTACACCGACGTTTGCCTGTGTGCTCACACCACCCACGGACACTGCGGGGTGCTGCAAGACACCCCGCGCGGGGTACGGATAGACAACGACACCACGCTACGCCAACTGGCGGAGATGGCCCTGACCCATGCGGAGGCCGGGGCCGACTTCGTAGCGCCTTCCGACATGATGGACGGGCGGGTGGGGTATCTGCGCCAGACGCTCGACCAGGCCAGGCATACCGGGGTGGGCATCCTGTCCTATGCAGTCAAATACGCCAGTGCGTTTTATGGCCCCTTCCGCGAGGCGGCCCATAGCGCCCCCAGCTTTGGTGACCGGGCTACCTACCAGATGGATACGCGCAACAGCCGCGAAGCCCTGCGCGAGGCAGTCCTCGATGGGGCCGAAGGGGCCGACCTGCTGATGGTGAAACCAGCCCTGGCCTACCTGGACATCCTGGCCCGGCTACGACCCACCACTCATCTACCGCTGGTAGCCTACAACGTGAGCGGGGAGTACGCCATGCTCAAGGCCGCAGCCCAGGCCGGCGCGCTGGATGAGGCCAGAGCGGTGCGTGAAGCCCTGACAGCCATCAAGCGCGCAGGTGCCGATCTGATCATCAGCTACCACGCTCTGGAGGCGCTCGAGCAGCAGTGGATCTGAGGAGGTTGGGGATGGTCTGGGTTCGTTGGTTGAAAAGCTCTAGGCGCTGGGTCTGGCTGGCCTTTGCGCTGGTGGTGGTCTTTTTAATTGCCCAGGTGTCCTGGTGGCTGATTTTTCAACGGCAGTATATCCAGCAAAATATCGAGTATGCCGAGACCACCTGGCTTCATGAAGCCGCTCTATTGCAGGAGTTGTGGCCAGCGATCGAACCCTCCCGGCGCGAAGCCCTGATCAAGGAGATGGGTGTAGCCTTTCCGCACATCGAAGTGCAGGGTGAAACCGTGTTCGTCAACCCCGAACGACTGGTGGAGTACCGCGCCGAGCAACTGGGTTACCTGAGGATGTTTGCCTACGAAGGACCTTTCTTCCTGCTGGTGATGCTGGGCGGGCTGTGGATCATCGCCCACAGCCTGCGGAGCGAACAGGAGTTCAAACGCCGCCAGCAGAATTTCTTGATGGCTGCTTCGCATGAGTTCCGCACCCCCATCAGCACCCTGCGGCTGCTGGTGCAGACCCTGCTGCTGCGCGAGTTGTCGAAGGAAAAACAGCAGGCCTATCTCACCCATATGGGCCACGAGGTTGACCGGCTGGAAGATCTCTCCGAGCGCCTTTTGGCCACCTCGAGGCTTGCCCAGGGCATGAACCAGGTCAGGGCCAGCCGCCTCGAGATTGACGAGCTGGTGCGGCAAATACTCGAGCGCCAGCGCGAGGTGCTGGAAGCTAGAGGGGCCAGACTACACTTCGATTCTGGCCCCAACCCAGTACTCGTAGACCTCGACCCCGAGGCATTCGGGCTGGTCTTGTCTAACCTCCTGGACAATGCGGTCAAGTACAGCCCAGGGGCCGAGAAGCCAGTCTGGATACGGCTCTGGGCCAGCCAGACCCAGGCCGTGCTGGAGGTCGAAGATCGAGGCATCGGTATCAGGCGAACCGAGGCCGCTCATATTTTCGAGCCCTTCTACCGGGTAGGCGACGAACAGACCCGCAACACCCGTGGTCTGGGTCTGGGGCTATATCTGGTGCGGGGGATTACCGAGTTGATGGGCGGAAGTGTGCAGGCCGAACCACTGCCCCAGGGCACCCGGTTCAGC
Source organism: uncultured Meiothermus sp. (assembly GCF_937863175.1). GTDB lineage: Bacteria > Deinococcota > Deinococci > Deinococcales > Thermaceae > Meiothermus. The sequence continues at coordinate 7,052 of NZ_CALMCQ010000336.1, forward strand.
CTGCGTTTCCCGCTGGCCCAGCCAACCCCCACCTCGAGACCCGAAAGGAATCCGGTATGAAGGCACAGATCCTGATCGTGGAGGACGAGCCGGCCATAGCGCAGGTGCTGGCCGACAACCTCGAGGGTGAAGGGTGGGCCGTGGAAATCGCCCCCGATGGAACCACAGCGACTCACCGCTGGCGGGAGCTTAACCCCGACCTGGTGGTGCTGGATGTGATGCTACCCCGGCTGAACGGGCTCGAGGTCTGCCGCCGGTTGCGGGCCGAGGGGTTCACCACCCCGGTACTGTTCCTTTCGGCCAAGGGCCAGCCAGAAGACCGGGTAGAGGGGTTGCAGGTGGGGGGCGACGATTACCTGGGCAAGCCCTTCCACCTGCCCGAGTTTTTGCTACGGGTACATAACCTGCTCCGACGCCGCGAAGAAACCCGCGCCGCCCCTGCCTACGGCTTTGCCGGGCACCGGGTGGACTTCCGCGCCTGGATCGCATATTTGAGGGATGGTCGCAAAGAGGCGCTGGGCGAACGCGAGATGGCGATTTTCCGGCTCCTGGCCGAGCGGGCCGGCGAGGTGGTGAGCCGCGACGAAATTCTTGACCGGGTCTGGGGCCAGGAGGTCTTTCCCAGCAGCCGCACCATTGACAACTTCGTGGTGCGCTTACGCCGGCTGTTCGAGCCCGATCCAGCCCGCCCGGTACACTTCCACACCGTCTGGGGGGTGGGCTACCGCTTCACCCCCCAGCCCGAGACCAGGGCCGAAGAAAACCCCGCCCTGGCCACCAAGGAGAACCTGTGAGTATCGTTCAAACCGTCCGATCCACCCCTCTCTTTTTACGTGCAGCCTGGGGTGAGGATACTCCTCGCGCCCCGGTCTGGCTGATGCGTCAGGCCGGGCGTTACCTGCCCGAGTATCTGGCCATTAAGTCCAGATCCAGCTTCTGGGAGATGGTGCGCACCCCCGAGCTGGCTGCCGAGGTTACCCTGCAACCCCTGCGGCGCTTCGCGCTGGACGCAGCAATCCTGTTTAGCGACATTATGACCCCGCTGCCCGCGATGGGCCTGGAAATCCAGTTCAACCCTGGCCCGGTGGTGGCCAGGCCGCTGCGCACACTGGCCCAGATCGAAGCCCTGGGTCTGCCCGAGGCGCGGGAGATCGCCCCTTTTGTAGAAGAAACCATCCGGCTGGTGCGACGCGAGCTTGAGGGTCGCGAGGTTGCAGTGATCGGCTTTGGCGGGGCGCCCCTGACCCTGGCCACCTACCTGATCCAGGGAGCGGGCACTAAAGACTACGAGGAGTTTCGCGCTTTCTTGCGGTATGAGCCCGTTGCGGCGCACCGGCTGCTAGAGAAACTCACCGAGCTTTCGATCCGCTACCTGAAAGCCCAAATTCAAGCAGGGGCTCAGGCCATCCAGCTTTTCGACTCCTGGGCCGGACTGCACGACAGCGCGACATACCGCGAGTTTGCCCTGCCCTACAATCGTGCCCTCTTCCAGGCCCTCGAGGGTCTGGGAGTACCGCGCATCTACCTGGCGGTAGGGGCCTCGCACCTTTACCCGGTGCTGTCCGAGCTGCCCTGCGAGGCCGTTAGTGTGGACTGGCGGCTGAGCCTGGAGCAGATCCGCCCGCACTTCCCGGGCCGCGTCCTGCAGGGCAACCTCGACCCTGCAGTCTTGCTGGCCTCGCCCGAAGTTATTGCCCGTGAAGCCCGGCGGGTTTTGCGGGCCGGCCTGGGCGGCCCCCACCTCTTCAACCTGGGGCACGGGGTGATCCGTACCACCCCGCCCGAACATGTAGCCCACCTTGTCGAGACCGTGCGGCAATTCAACCGACACTCAGTGGAGCCGCTATGACTGGGCGACAGCCCGACCGTTATGCAATGGAGCAGCCATGACTGAACCCAAACCCGAAGCCAGGGAGTACCAGGAAAAGCAGACCCGCCGCATGGTGGACTTAGATCCTGCGGGCCTGATCTCGCGCAAGGCCCCCGACCAGGCCAGGCGGCAGTTTTTGAACTACGCCTTCTTCAAGCTCGACCCTGCCTTCAGGCGGCTGGGGCGCGACCTTATCGAGACCGCCAAGGCCGAGTTCGCCGGGGTGTGCGAGGAGTGGGCGGGCCGGGGCGAGGGCTTTATCCTGCGCAGCTACAGCCTGGTGGGGCTGCGCTCCGACGTGGACTTCATGCTGTGGCGCATCGGTTTCGGGGTGGACGACTTCCAGGCCATGCAGCGGGCCTTGAACCGCACCGCCCTGGCGGGTTACCTGAGTCAGCCCTTCTCGTTCCTCTCGATGCAGAAACGCTCGATCTACGTAGATCGCTTCAACCCCGAGGGCGAGGGGGTGCACCTGCTCCCAGGCCAGGGCGACTACCTGTTTGTCTACCCCTTTGTCAAAACCCGCCCCTGGTACGACCTCTCGCCGCAGGCCCGGCAGGGCATGATGGACGAGCACATCTACGTCTCGGCCCCCTTCACCGGCGTGACCCTGAATACCTCCTATTCCTACGGGATTGACGACCAGGAATTCGTGGTAGCCTTCGACTCCAACCACCCTCAGGAGTTCGTGGATCTGGTGCAGCGGCTGCGCTTTACCGAGGCCAGCCAGTACACCCTGCGCGACACCCCGATGTTCACCTGTGCGAAGAAGGACATCCGCGAGATTTTGGAAGACCTGGCGTAAGTCAGGGGTCTAGGGTCTAGAGTCGAGGGCTAAACCCGACCCCCGCCCGACGTTTGACGCCAGACCCTCGACCCTCAGCAACCTATGGAGCACCCATGAACGTTCTCTTAATGGCCTACGGCACCCCTTACCGACGCGAGGAGATCGAGCCCTACTACACCGACATCCGGCGAGGCCACCCACCCAGCCAAGAGCTTTTGGAGGAACTCGAGGAGCGTTACCACCTGATCGGGCGTAGCCCGCTGAACGAGATTACCTTCGCTCAGGCGGTGCGCCTCGAGGCTGCCCTAAACGCCTCACTGCCGCTCTTTCTCGACCCCCTCACAACCTCACCCGGTGCACGGGTACGCGGCCCGGCCCGGGTCTACCATGGCACCAAGCACTGGCATCCCTTCATCGCCGAGGCCGTGCGGGCCATGGCCGAAGACGGGGTAAAACAGGCCGTAGGGGTCGTGGCCGCGCCGCACTTCTCGGCCCGCAGCATTGCCGAGTACCGCGAAAGGGTCGAACAGACCCTCTCGGAGCTGGGGCATCCCTTTGAGTTCCGCCTGGTCGAGGAGTACTTCGACCACCCTGGCTATGTGCAGGCCCTCGCCAACCGGGTGGCTGAGCAACTCTGGCGTCTGACCGCACCCAAGAGCGCTTTTTTTCTTTTCACCGCCCACTCCATCCCAGAGCGTGCCGCCCAGGACGGACGTTACCAGGATCAGGTGCGGGGCACCGGCGAGCAGGTGGTACGGCGGCTGGGTCTGCGGCACTGGGACACTGCCTGGCAGTCGGCGGGTCGCACCCCCGAGCCCTGGATTGGGCCGGATGTGAACGAGAAGCTCGAGGAAGTCGCCACCCGGGGCTTCAAGGAAGTGGTGGTAACGGCGGTGGGCTTTCCGTCGGACCACCTGGAGGTCTACTACGATCTGGACTATGAGGCCCAGCACACCGCCCAGCGGCTGGGTCTGCGATTGCTGCGCACCCGCAGCCTCAACGCCGACCCCGACTATGTCGAGGTGCTGCGCGATCTGGTGGTGCGGGAGTGGGTCGGCTTCGCTTCCGATACAGCCCATCCAGAGGCTATTGAAAAGGGGTTCTAAGTGGCACATCTGGTAATTGTTGGAGGGGGTGCTTCCGGGCTGGCCGCAGCCTACCAGGCCCGCAAACTCGCCCCCGATTTGCAAATTACTCTGCTGGAGGCTGGTTCCCAGCTAGGGGGCAAAATTAAGACGGTGGCAGAGGATGGCTTTTTGCTCGAGGGCGGCCCCGACGCAGTGGTGCGCTACAAGCCCTGGGCCCTGGAGCTGATGCGCGAACTCGGCCTGGAAGACCAGATCGTAGGCACCCTTCCGGCCAAGCCCTCAGCCCTGATCCACCAGGGTCGCAAGGCACAGCCGATTCCCGCAGGCTTGCAGATGGTGGTGCCGGGCGACCTGGGAGCCCTGGCCCAGAGCCCGCTCCTGAGCCCCCTGGGGAAGGCTCGGGCTGCCCTGGATTTGCTTATCCCCAAAGGGCCGGAGGGCGACGAAGCCTTCGGAGCCTTCATCGAGCGCAGGCTGGGGCGACAGGTGTGGGAGCGGCTGGTGGCCCCGCTCTGTGGCGGCATCTACGGCGGCGACCCCTACGAGCTCTCCACCCTGGCGGCCTTCCCGCAGCTCAAGTCCCTCGAGCTGCAGCACGGCAGCCTGATCCGGGGTGCGATGCAGCAGCGCAAGGAGCGCGGCAGCCGCGAGGCCGGGCAGCTCTTCGCCTCGCTTTCCGGCGGTCTGGGAGCAATGGTCGAGGCTCTGAGCGCTCGGTTGACGGATGTCCATGTCCGACTGGGCACGGCGGTGACGGGCCTCGAGCGCTCCAATGGATGGACAGCTCACACCCCTGAGGGATCGTTAAGCGCAGATGCCCTGGTGCTGGCAACGCCCGCTGACGTCACCGGGAAATTGCTCGAGCCCCTCCACCCCGAAGCAGCTTCTGCGCTGCAACAAATTCCCTACGGCAACTCAGCCACGGTGAGCTTCGCTTTTGCCAAGGAGCAGCTGCCCCCCAGAGTAGGCCACGGAATCCTGATGGCTGCCAGGCAGGGCTTTAGCGCACGGGGCTTTACCTGGACCGACCAGAAATGGCAAGGCCGTGCTCCCGAAGGCTTTGGCCTGGTGCGAGCCTATTTCTCCGGGATCGGGGCCGACGAATCCCAGCTCATACAGCTAGCCCTGCACGACCTGGCCAGGTTATGGGGACAGCATCCCCAACCCCTGCGTACCTGGGTTTTCCACTGGCAGCAGGGCCTGCCGCGTTACACTGTGGGACATCAGGAACGGGTGACCAAAGCTTTGGAGGCCGAGCAACTTCCCGGACTCTACCTGACCGGAGCCACCTATCAGGGGGTTGGATTACCTGAGGTTATCCGAATGGGTCGCACCACAGCCCAAAGGGCGCTTCAGCATTTGGCAACCCCCAATTCCACACCTGCAACTACTTGAGGTCATCCCCTTTGGCCTCGAGCCAGCACAGGAGGCTATGCGATTGATCCTCACTTGTGGGATTCCACTTTGAATTTGATGGCTGTTTTCCACGCTGCCCGCCGGGGGGGACAGCAAGAAAATTCCTGTCACCAAGAGGTAGTCACCTGGGTGGAAAGCAGGGAAAGACTTGGCGCGCCCGAGAGGACTCGAACCCCTGACCCGCCGCTTAGAAGGCGGCTGCTCTATCCACTGAGCTACGGGCGCATAGTTTGTGC
>NZ_CALMCQ010000337.1 GCF_937863175.1 uncultured Meiothermus sp.
TCTCCGAGCGCACGGATGGCTCTTAGCGGATGGCTCTTAGCGGACTCTGGCTATCGGCCATATGCTATCGGCTATCGGCGCTTATGCAGGTTCGATCAGAAACAGAACTTGACCGTATTCGATGGGCTCGGCATTGGATACCATGATTTTGCGCACCACGCCGGATACTTCACTTTCGATCTCGTTCATGAGCTTCATGGCCTCGATAATGCACAGGATCTGACCTTTTTTGACGGTATCGCCTTCTTTGACAAAGGGCTCGGCATCGGGGGAGGAGGCGTGGTAGAACGTACCCACAATGGGTGCCTTGACCTCGGCATATTTGCTGGTGTCTTCCCTGGGCGGTTCAGCTCTGGGGGCTGGAGCCGATGCGGGCGGTGTGGCCACAGGAACCGGAGCCGGGGCTGTGACCGTTACCTGGCTCGCGGCAGGCGCTGCCGGCACCACCGCTTGCGGCTGAATCACAACCGGGGCTGGAGTTGTTACGTACTGCACCTCACCGCCACGCTTGACCGTGAGTTTGTAATCTGGGGTCTCGAGGGTCAACTCGGAGACCTCATGTTCTTGCAGGGCTTGGAGGATGGACTTCAGTTCCTTTGCATTCATGACTGCCTCCGTAACAGCACTGAGCTATAGCTTCATGGATCCTAGCCTATAGAAGTATAAGCCTCCAGGGTTGGTTTTACCGCTTACGTGCAGGTACAAATGCCCGTCCGTTCTGCGAGTGCTTTCCGTGAATACTCCCCGCAGTAAGGTACGCTCCCATCTGAGAGGACACCGCTTACCACCCGTCAACAGCCACTTCTGTAGGTGAAGCAGCGCGAAGTGCAAAAACCCTTCCAGCGGGAAGGGGCTCCGCCAGAGTCTCTGGCCGACCTGTCAGAACCCGGGTTCAACTTGCGGCAAAGCCCCCTGGCCGAAGACACTGCTCAAGCCCGACCCAGGTACTCACCTGTGCGGGTATCCACCCGAATAACCTGCTGGCTTTCGACAAACAATGGCACCTGCACCACCGCGCCAGTCTCGAGGGTAGCTGGCTTGGTGCCACCCGAGACCGTGTCGCCACGCACGCCTGGTGGCGTCTCGATGATCTTTAGCTCTACCGAAGCGGGCAAAGTGATATCCAGGGGACGCCCGTTGTACATCGCACCCTGCACGGTCATGCCCTCTTTGAGAAACGTGGTTGATTCGGAAATATCCCTCGGGACATGGAACTGCTCGTAGGTTTCCAGATCCATAAATACCAGTTCTTCCCCTTCGGGGTAAAGGTACTGAAGATCTTTGGTCTCGACATAGATATCCTCGAGCTTCTCTCCGGAATTGAACGAGCGCTCTACCGTCGAGCCGGTCTCGAGGTTTTTGAACTTGGCCACCACTTTTGCACCGCCCCGTCCAATTTTCTGATGCTGATAGTCCACACACTGCCAGAGTGTGCCATCCATCTTCACTTTGGTTCCATTGCGCAGATCGGTAACGCTGATCATCTACCCTCCTGGTATCCAAACAAAGAGTGTAAACGATGGAGCGGCTAAAGAAAAGGCAAACAGACTTATGAGGGATGGTGGGCATATGGAGAGAAGCCGTTGCCCCCTCTGGGTACTGGTTTGTTTGTGCGGGGATTTCGCTCGGCTGCAGGACAGGCGGGTGTTATGTGCGCCGGGTACTGGAGACTGGCCCGATAGGGGCATGCCCCCCAAGTCCGCAATTCCAGAGGGTCGCAACGATTCTGTGGTTACAGCCCGTGTAGAAGGCGCCTTGCACCGGCAACCTATCCGGTTGCACCACGCACAACCAGAACCGGCGTAGAGCAGTTGTGCAGCACCTTATCGGTCACGCTACCCATCATCACCCGATCAATGCCCTTGCGCCCATGGGTTGCCATCACCACCAGGTCGTGATCCTTGGCCGCTTCCAGGATAGCCGACACGGGGTGTTCCTCGACAATTACCCCACGGGCATGAACACCCTTCGATTCTGCTTCGGCTGCAATACGGCTCAGGATTTTTTTGGCCTCGTCTTTGTAGTCGCTCATCAACTTCTCGAAGTATTCGGGTGGCTGGGTAGCGTAGTTCTGGAAGGGTTCGTAAGGACTCTCAATCGCATAAAGTATCGTCACCTCTCCCCCCGACATTTTGGCTATATCCAGCCCTTGTGCGAGGGCATCCTGGCCAAACTCGCTACCATCTGTGGGGATCAGGATCTTTTTGAACATACCAACCTCCTTAGGGCATAGATCAATGCAGCCCAAAACTCCCGTTCTGGCCTATACCCTAAACCTGCACCCCAGGGGCTTGTGTCCCTTGAATAGATAATTTCGCAGGAGGTTCGGATTCAAACCACCTCCTCCAGGCGGGCCAACCAGTACCCTGCTCGGGGGGAGAGAGGAACAGTAACGTGCTGGGTGAGGGAAAACCAGGGGATCCCACCCACACCAACTAGCTCAAGTTGCCGTGACACCCTTTGCGGCGCTTTTTGTCGGGATTTAGAGGGGCGGAGGTATTTGCGAGACAACCCTAAAATACGTCCTCTGGCTTTTTTTCCATCTTGCCGGTAAGCCAGTAAATAATGCGCTCTGAAATGTTCTCGAGGTGGTCGCCCAGGCGTTCGTAGCTACGCGCCACCCGGCCAAGGGTGAGGGCTTTGGTGATGGTGCGCGGGTCTTCCATCATATAGGTGAGGAGTTCGCGCGAGACCTCCTCGTAGAGCCCGTCAATCTCGTCATCGCGGCGGAAAATTTGTTTTGCGGCTTCGATGTCGCGCTCCGCGATCGCCTTGGAAACCAGGTCGAGCATCAGGGTCAAACGACGGCCTATATCGGGCAGGGTAATGTAGTTTTTGAGCGGAGGCTCCTTGGCCAGCACAATCACATCTTCGGCCACGTGAGCGGCATAGTCGCCTGCCCGCTCGAGGTCGGTCAGGGCTTTGATGATGGTGAAGGTAAAGCGCAGGTCGGAGGCGACCAGGGCTTGCCGGGCCATGATGGTGACGACATCGGATTCAATCTGCAATTCCAGTGCGTCCACCTGGCTGTCCTGGGCGATCACTTCTTGGGCCAGCCGGGGGTCTTGCTCGGCCAGGGCCTTGGCGCTCTTATCTACCATTTCGCGCACCACCGAGATCATTCGGATGGTTTGCTCGGTAATTCGGTTGAGTTCACGGTCGAGTCCTTCACGCATAGCCATTCTCCATACCTCCAGTTTATACAGGGGTTTGAGTCGTCTGACGTCCAAACTTAGTGCCCGCGTGTATGGGGAAAGTCAGGCCAAAGGCGTTACCGTTCTCGAGGGCACGCCCATAAGCCGTTCCACCCCATCCACCTGCCAGCCGGCGTACCAGGGCCAACCCCAGGCCCGTTCCTCGCACATTGGCTGCATGTACCCCGCGCAGGCCGGCCTGAAAGAGCTTCTCAAACTCCTCAAGGGGCTGGCCCTGGTTACGCACCTCGAGCCACACCCCATCGGTGTTATGCCCGCTCAGTACCACAATTTCAGAACCCGTTCCATACTTGAGTGCGTTATCCAGCAGGTTGAGCAGAGCCTGGTACACCGCATCGGGGTTGGCCCGGATGGTGTGGGGAATCTGCCACTGAATCCAGGCCGATTTCTCGGCCAGTTGTGGGGACAGAAAGCGCTCGAGGCGATCCTGCAATTCCTCCAGGGCAAAGGTGCGTTCCTGCGAGGGTCGCCGGGTTAGCGGCAAGTCTTCCACCAAACGCCGCAGACGCTGGGTTTCCTGATGCAGCATCTGCAAGGCTTCTTGGGCATCAGAGCCCTTCAGGCCGCTCTGTAAGGCCTCCAGCAAGGAGAGCATCCCGGCCACCGGGGTGCGGAACTCGTGGGCCAGAACCCGGCTGGACTCCTCCAGGGCTTCAACACGGTTTTTTTCCTCGGTTTGATCCCACAAGAGCAGGATGCCGGGAACCGCCTTTACCCACAGGGTGCGGTTGCGGGTTTCGACCGTAGACTCGCCGCCCATTCGGCACAGAGCCTCGAGTTTGTGGTCGCGCAATGCCAGCAAGAGCGGGCGGCCCAGCACCTTTTCTCGTTCCACCCCCAGCAGTTCGGCTGCCACAGGGTTTAAGTAACGCGCACGGTCTTCTGCAAAAACCAGCACCCCCTCGCGGGCGGCTTCCCACGCATTCTGCAGGAGGGTATCCATTTCCATTAGCTGCACCCTGGAGTAAAGAAGGGAGGGGGTAGTGCTGGAGAAAGGTAGGAACACAATACCGGGGTTTTCGTACCCCTGCTCTCTTTTGCTTTTTGGCTGCTCAACATACCCCCCGATCACTCTCTGAACCGATACCCTACGCCCCGCAGGGTTTCCAGGAACCTGGGGGCTTTGGGATCTTCACTCAGTTTATCGCGGAGCTGCGCTACATGCTGATCCACCGTCCGG
>NZ_CALMCQ010000338.1 GCF_937863175.1 uncultured Meiothermus sp.
CAGGGTCTCGGCCCGTTCAAAAGCGCGAAAGAATGTCCGCACTTTTTGTTTGGCTGACCTGGTTTTGGCGTACTCGACCCAGTCCTTTGAGGGGTGAGCGGTTTTGGCTGTGAGAATCTCGATGATCTCGCCGTTCTGCAGCTCGTAACTGAGGGGTACGATGCGCCCATTGACCTTGGCCCCCACCATATGGTGCCCCACCTCGGTGTGGATGTGGTAGGCAAAATCTACCGGGCTAGCGCCTTTGGGCAGGTTGATGATCTTGCCCCTGGGGGTGAATACAAAGACCCGGCCCCCCAGCAGTTCTTTGGTGACGGCCTCGACAAAATCACGCGAGCTGCTGTACTCCTGCTGCCAGTCCTGGATGCTTTTGAGCCAGCCCACCCGCCGCTTGAGATCTTCGGAATCGGTGATGCCTTCCTTGTAGAGCCAGTGGGCAGCAATGCCGTACTCGGCGACCTTGTGCATCTCTCGGGTGCGAATCTGCACTTCCAGCGGCAGTCCGTTCACGGCTATCACGGTGGTGTGCAGTGACTGATAGCCGTTGGGCTTGGGCACTGCGATATAGTCCTTGACCCGGCCCGGAATGGGCTGCCACAGCGCGTGTACCAGCCCCAGCACGTGGTAGCAGACCTGTTTTTCGCGCAGGGCATTTTCTTCCGGGTCTTTTCCCTGGCGGGGCTCGAGGATTACCCGCAGGGCCAGCAGGTCGTAGATCTGTTCGATGGCCTTGCCCTCCCGCTCCATCTTCTTCCAGATGGAGAACAGGTGTTTGGTGCGGCCTGTTACCTCGACCTTTTTGATGGACTGTTTGAGAATAAAGTCCCTTTCGAGGGCTTGTTCCAGCTTCTCCTTAGCAGCCTGCACGGCAGCCTCGCGCTCGGCGCGGTGGCTCTTGAGGCGGGCCTCGAGGGACTGGTAATCCACGGGGTCGAGATAGCGGAAGGAGAGGTCTTCGAGTTCCAGCTTGACCTGTCCAATCCCCAGCCGGTGGGCCAGCGGTGCGTAAATTTCCAGGGTTTCACGGGCAATGCGCTGCTGTTTATGAGGCGGCATGAACTCGAGGGTACGCAGGTTATGCAGCCGGTCGGCCAGCTTGACGATGATAATCCGCACATCCTCGGCCATAGCGATAAACATCTGGCGCAGGTCTTCGGCGTGCTTTTCCTCGGCGGGTTTGTCCTCACTGGCCGCATGAGCCAGCTTGTAAAGCTTGGAAACCTTGGTCTCGCCCTCCACAATTTTGCGAACGGCAGCACCGAATTTCTCCTCAATTTCCTCGGGGCGAACCTCTGTGTCTTCGATGGTGTCGTGCAGTAGCCCGGCCATCAGGGTCTCGGCGTCCAGACCCAGCTCGGCCAGGATCTGGGCCACTGCTACCGGATGGGTGATATACGGTTCGCCACTTTTACGTTTCTGGCCTTCGTGGGCGAGGTAAGCAAACTCGAGGGCCGCGTGTATCCGCGCCCTCGAGCTGGCAGAAAGGTAGTTTAGATGGGGTTCCAGACCATGCCATAGCGTCTCTACCGCCGAATGCTCTGCTGGCGACAGGCTGGGCAACAACGATTCAGGGGAACGCTTGGTCATAGTGCGGTCTGGTCATGGCGGATGTTCCGCCCCTAAGGGACGTTCTTCAGTCTAGCATTTTGCCGCTATCTGACCAGTTGCGGGGGTAGACTAACGGCATGTTGCGTTTAGACCTGAACAATCTATTTTCGGAGCGCATCGGCCAGTATGGGATTGATTGGACGGCGGAATTTGCCACCCATCGGCAGCGATTGGATGATGCCCGCGATGCCCTCTGGGGCCGCAAGTCCGACCCTGCCGAGTTTCTGGGCTGGATTGAGGTACCCGAAGATACCGAGACCGTACGCCACGTGCTGCGCTACCGCCAGGCCAGCGCCTGGGTAGAAGACCTGGTGGTGCTGGGCATCGGCGGTTCGGCCCTGGGCGCGCAGGCGACTAATGCGGCCCTGGGCCGGGGGCCGGTGCGGCTGCACTTTGTAGACAATGTCGAGCCCGAACCCATCCTCGAGCTGCTGCAAACCCTCGACCCCCGCAAAACCCTGGTCAATGTCATTTCCAAGTCCGGCTCCACCTCAGAGACCATGGCGGCTTTTCTGGTATTCCGGCAGTGGCTCGAGCTGGGCACCTCCGACTGGAAAAAACACACGGTCGTCACCACCGACCCGACCAAGGGCATCCTGCGCCCCTATGTGCAGGCCGAGGGCCTGACCGCCTTCGAGGTGCCGCCCTCGGTGGGAGGGCGCTTTAGCGTAACCTGTCCGGTGGGAACCTTGCCGCTGGCGTTTGTAGAGGTAGACCTGGAAAGCCTGATGGCTGGAGCGCGCAAGTCCAATGAGCAGGCCCGGGGTGCGCTGGAAACCAACCTCCCCGCCCAGACAGCCCTGGTCAACCATCTGTTTAGCCACCGGGGCATCAACATTGCGGTCTTCATGCCCTACTCGAGCCGACTGCGCTTTCTGCCGGACTGGTTTGTGCAACTGCACGACGAGTCGTTGGGTAAGAGGCTGGATCGCCAGGGCCAGGAAGTACGCACCGGAACCACCGCCGTACGGGCCATCGGCACCACCGACCAGCATGCCCAGGTACAACTTTTCCGCGAAGGCCCCCACGACAAACTCACCGTCTTCGTGCGCCTGCTGAACCCCAGCAAGAACCTGGAAATCCCGGCAGTCAAGGGTCTGCCAGGGCTCGAGTACCTGTTTGGCCGCAGTTTTTTTGAGCTGCTGGATGCCGAGGCCAGAGCCACCGCCCACGCCCTGACCAAGGCCGGGCAGCCCAACTACACCCTCACGCTGGAAAAACTCGATGCCTACAACCTGGGCTGGCTGCTGCAACATCTAATGTGGCAGACTGCATTCTTGGGTGAACTGTGGAACATCAACGCCTTTGACCAGCCTGGGGTAGAGCTGGGCAAGGAGTATACCTATGCCCTGATGGGCCGCAAAGGCTACGAAAAACTGGCCGAGGAGTTGCGGGCCGAAGGTGTGATGTAGCGCTCCCGGCCGAGCCTCCAGGATGCGATATCCATGACGGGGGGTCTAGCTGGACCGACCCCTCGAGCCTCGCAGGGCCTTCGTCCTGGGCATGTGGGCATAGACTAGGGTATGAAAACTTCCAACAAGGTGATCGTGGTAACCGGGGGGGGTAACGGGATCGGCCGGGAGCTGGTTCTGCTGCTGCTGGCCAGGCAGGCCAGGGTAGCGGCAGTGGATATAGACCGGGCTGCCCTCGAGCAGACCGCCGGCCTGGCTTCGGCGGGCGAGCGGCTTTCGTTACACCCGCTCGACATTACCGACCTCGAGGCCGTCGCGGCCCTGCCCGAGCAGGTGGTGGCCCACCACGGGGCCGTGGACGGCCTGATCAACAACGCTGGGATCATCCAGCCCTTCGTCCGGGTTAATGATCTGGCCTACCCGGCCCTCGAGCGGGTGATGCGGGTCAACTTCTACGGCACCCTCTACATGACCAAATCCTTCTTGCCCTCCCTGCTAAAGCGCCCACAGGCCCACATTGTGAACGTCTCGAGCATGGGGGGATTCCTGCCGGTGCCGGGGCAGACCGTGTATGGGGCTGCCAAGGCTGCGGTCAAGCTGCTTACCGAGGGGCTACACTCCGAGCTGCTCAATACCAGGGTTCGGGTGACGGTCGTATTCCCTGGAGCCGTAGCAACCAACATCACCGCACACTCCGGCGTAAATATACCCTCGAGTCCGGGTGAACAGAGGAGCTCCTTCAAGCCCCTCGAGGCTAGCAAAGCTGCGCGAATTATTGTAGAAGGGATGGAACAAGACCGATTTAGGATCCTGGTGGGCTCCGATGCGAGGTTTCTGGATCTGCTCTACCGATTCAACCCAGCCTATGCGGCCAGGTTCATAGCCGAAAAGATGAAGTCGCTTCTGCCCAGCGCATCTTGATGGCGCAAACCGGCTCTGGCACCACTGCCACAAAGGTGGCGACGGAAATCAAGACCCCTCTGCTCCCTCCTACCGGCTTTATCACGAAACCTGACTTCTTCTTCCCTGGCAGAAGAGCGTGGCATCCCGCATAAAGTTTTGCCCTCACTGGACAACATTAATAGCCCGAGGACAGCTTTATGAATGGGATGCCGGGCGAGCGGCAAGGCACCCGTCACGTTATGATCAAAGCCCGGCTCCACAAATATGGCAGGTGCGTCTAGATGTTATCCTCGCGTTCCTGGCCGCCCACATCCCAGTATTTCGGCGAGCGCCACAGGTTGGAAATCAGCAACTCGCGCATGGCCAGAAACTCCTTGGGCATCCGGTTATAGAGCTTGATAAAAAGCTCTTCGTGCGAAAGGATTTCCCGTAGCCATAGCTCGCGGTCTATGGCCATAAGTTCCTGGAACTGCTCCTTGCTAAAGTCCAGGTCGCGCCAGTCCAGATCTTCGTAGTGCGGCACATAGCCCAGGGGCGATTCGGTACCACGGCCACGTCCGTTGGCCCGGTCTACGATCCACTTCAAAACCCGCATGTTCTCGCCAAACCCCGGCCAGGCAAAGTTGCCATCCTTGTCTTTGCGGAACCAGTTCACACTGAAGATGCGCGGGGGATCCACCACCTTGCGCCCCATATCCAGCCAGTGGTTGAAATAGCTCGCCATGTGATAGCCGATGAAGGGCAGCATGGCGAAGGGGTCACGGCGCACCTCGCCAACCTGACCAAATGCTGCTGCGGTCATCTCCGACCCCATGGTGGCACCCAGGTAGACCCCGAAAGACCAGTTGAAGCTCTGGTAGACCAGGGGCACCACGGTTTCGCGACGACCCCCGAAAATAAAAGCTTTGATGGGTACACCTTTAGGGTTTTCCCACTCGGGGTCTATGGCCGGGTTCTGGTGGGCCGGGGCGGTAAAGCGGGCGTTAGGGTGGGCGGCCTTTTTGCCGCTGTCGGTCGTCCACTGGTTACCCTGCCAGTCAACCGCTTTGGCCGGGGGCGGGCCGTCCATGCCTTCCCACCACACGTCACCCTCAGGCGTGAGGGCAACATTGGTAAAAATGGTATTCCTCGAGGCCGCCACCATTGCATTGGGGTTGGTCTTTTGGCTTGTGCCTGGAGCCACCCCAAAGTAGCCAGCCTCGGGGTTAATGGCATACAAACGCCCATCGGGGCCGGGCTTGATCCAGGCGATATCGTCGCCTACGGTGGTCACCTTCCACCCGTCTTGCACAAAGCCTTTGGGAGGAATCATCATTGAAAAATTGGTTTTGCCGCTGGCCGAGGGAAAGGCTGCCGCAACATAGGTTTTCTGACCAGCGGGGTCTCTGACCCCCAGAATTAGCATGTGCTCGGCTAGCCAGCCCTCGTCGCGCCCAATTACACTGGCGATGCGCAGGGCCAGGCTTTTCTTGCCCAGCAGGGCGTTGCCCCCGTAGCCCGAGCCATAGCTCCAGATCGAGCGTTCTTCGGGGAAATGCACGATGTACTTGACCTTGGGGTTGCAGGGCCAGGCCACATCCTTCTGGCCTGGCTCCAGGGGCATACCCACCGTGTGCATACACGGCACAAAGTCGCCATCTTCCCCGAGTGGGCCGTAGACGGCCTGGCCCATGCGGGTCATGATTTTCATATTTACCACCACATAGGCCGAGTCGGTGATCTCGATACCGATGTAGCTAATCGAAGAGCCTATGGGGCCCATGCTGAAGGGAACCACATACATGGTGCGACCGGCCATACATCCATCAAAAAGCCCCTGGAGGGTAGCGTGCATTTCTTTGGGGTTGATCCAGTTGTTGGTCGGGCCCGCGTCATCCTTGCTGTTTGAGCAGATAAAGGTGCGCTCCTCCACCCTGGCTACATCGCTGGGGTCGGAGCGAGCCAGAAAGCTGTTTGGCCGCAACTGGGGGTTCAACCGGATAAAGGTACCGGCCTCGACCAACTGGTCACACAAGGAGTTGTACTCATCTTCTGAACCATCGCAAAAGTGGATGGCGGCGGGCTTGCACAACGCTACCGCAGAGGTAATCCAGTGCTTTACACGCTCGTTTTTGATGTAGGTTGGAAACTCGAGGTTTTGCATACTGTCCTTAACTCTAACGGTTGTCCCAGGATATTTCACGGACACCCTGGCTCCTAGCCCTGCTCGGTTGCCAACTATGATAAATCATTCACTAGTTTAAGAACAAGTCTCACTCCGAACCGTAGCCAGTAGGGTCAATCGCCCCGATCGGAGCAAATCAGCAAAGCCTAAACTAAGCCTATGAAAATCCGTTTGCGTGAGAATGGGTCGCTGGTGCTGGACTTACCGGAGGGCGCGAAATTTGTCCTTAATGGGCAAGAGCAGGTGCTGGAGCGCGCCAAACTGGCACTGTGCCGCTGTGGCCATTCGGAAAACAAGCCTTTTTGCGACGGCCATCACAAACGGGTGGGTTTTGTGGCGCCTGGCGGTGAGATGGAGCTTTTACAGGGGCAGCCTGAGAATTCTTCGAGGTAATCGTTGAACCTCGAGACCAGCCCCCGGTGTACTGGGCCGTTACGGCATAAGCACTCCTAGATCACCGTGTCGATAGGCTTCCAGACCCGCTCGAACAGGCGTAACTGGTTTTCACCCAGAATGTTGGCGATGTCCTCGTGCTTGTAGCCTCTGGCCCCCAAGCGCTCGATCACATAGGGAACATCCGAGAAGCTATCGAAATTCTCGGCGAAGCGCAGGGGTGAGCGGAAGTTGATTCCCACCACTCTGTTATAGCGCGCCATGACATTGGGGTAGTCGGGGTGGCCCCAGGGATCGTAGGTGTGATCGGGGTAACTGCCCAGGCTCATATCCGAGCCGATGCCGATGTGCAGCGTGTTGCCCAGCAGGTCTGCCATGTAGTCAATGTGATCAATAAAGTCTTCTACGGTGGGGCGTTCCTCCTGTCCATTCTTTTGACACAACGGCCCCCAGTTCACCAGGCCAATCACCCCGCCGCGTTCAGCACACATTCTGATCTGCTCATCGTCTATATTGCGAGGGTTGTCGTTGAGGGCTTTGGGGTTGCAGTGGCTGAAGATGATGGGGTCTTCGGACAAGTCCATGATCTCGAGGGTTGCCCGGCGGCTGATGTGGGTGCCGTCCAGGAGCAGCCCCAGCCGGTTGGCCTCCTTCATCACCAGCCGCCCGAAACGGCTCAGCCCCACATCGCCCACATCAAGCACCCCACCACAGATCAGGTTGTTGCGGTTGTAGGCCGGGATCATCACCCGCATCCCCAGCCGGTAGAAGGCCTCAAGGCGGTGCAGCTTGCCCCAGGCGAACTCCCCATCCTGCGAGAACAGGATAAAGCAGCTCTTCCCCTCAGCTTTGGCCTGGCGGATGTGCTCGACCCGCGTGGCCACCAGCAGATTGGGGTACTTGCGGGCGATCAGGTGCCAGTACATCAGCTCTTCCAGCGACTGCTCGAAGTTTTGCTGCGGGTGGAAGGCTGTCACCCCGTAGGCGGTGCAGCCGTGCTTGTGGGCGTTGGCATAATCGCCATCGGGCCAGGCCTGAATACAGGAGTCTACCCAGATATAGGGGTGATCCTGTTCCAGTACCCGGTGAAATCCACGGTTGGGGCGGTTGGGAGTGAGGTTGCTCATAGGTCTCCTTGATGGGGAAGAGGATGCAGAGGCTAAAGAATAGTGTTCTGCTCTCAGCACTCTGCTAATAACCGAGCGTCACATGGCGCATGGTGTTCTTTACAGGTTCGCCACTTAGAAAGCGGTTCAGGTTTTCGGAAAACTCATCTATTACCCTGGCCCGCACCTGGGGAGAACGATAAGAGCAGTGCGGGCTGACGAACAGGTTGGGAATGTTCCACAAAGGACTTTCGACAGGCAGGGGCTCGAGCTCGAATACATCCAGGCAGGCTCCGGCGACCAGCCTTTCGTTCAGGGCCCGGATCAGGTCGGCCTCGACAATCAGGGCACCTCGAGCAATGTTAATCAGATAGCTATCACGCTTCATCTGCTGGAACTGGGCATAGCCCATCATGTGCCGCGTTTCGGGCGTGAGAGGACAGGCCAGCACCAGCACGTCGGACTCCTCGAGCAGTCTGTGCAGTGCAGTTGGTGGATAGATGCTATTGAACCCTGGCTGTGGTTCGGGACTACGCTTTGTTCCCAGGATGCGCATCCCAAAGGCTCGGGCATAACCTGCGATGCGCGTTCCGATGGAGCCTGCCCCCACAATGCCCAAGGTCTTGCCGTAGAGTTCGCCATGGATGGGCGGTTCCCAGGCTCGGCGTTGCTGGGCATCCAGCAACCTGGGCAGGTTTTTGTAGTGGGCTAGCATGGTCGCCATCACAAACTCGGCAATGGGGGTATCCATGGCATGCAGGGTGCGGCTAATCAGGATAGGGCGGGCCTCTACTTCCGGCACCATCAACCAGTCGAAACCAGCCGTTCCCGTGTGAATCCATTCAATTTTGGGGGCTTGGTTCAACAGAGCGCTTAGCACAGGCTTGGTCAGACCGCCGTACAGCAGTACCCTGGCTTCATTCACCGCAGAAGGGAAGGCAGACTCACGGCCTATCCCAACGAAACTGACCTCGGGGAACCTCGAGCGCAGCCTGCCAATCAGGCTGGGGTCTTCGGCATAAATGGGACTGACTAGAACTGTAAGCAAGGCTACTCCTTATTGACCTGAGCGCATCCGGGGATCAAAGGCATCGCGCAGTACATCGCCCAGGGAGTTAAAGGCCAGTACGCTAAAAAGAATCATGAGTCCTGGATAGATTGCCAGGTGCGGTGCATTGAACACATAGTTCTGACTGGCTGTGAGCATATTGCCCCACGAAG
>NZ_CALMCQ010000339.1 GCF_937863175.1 uncultured Meiothermus sp.
GAGCGAACTTCTGAATGCACTGGCCCTGGGGCAAATTACACCTGGCCCCTTGCTAACCACGGCCACTGCCGCAGGCTACCTGGCGGCTGGGGTACCAGGAGCAGTGCTTTCGACCCTTGGCATTTTTTTACCCTCATTCGTTTTTACCTTCCTGGTAGCCGGTATCCTGCGCCGCTTGCAGGGGCATCCCCTGGCCGAAGCCTTTCTGATGGGTGCCTCTGGGGCAGCGCTAGGACTGATTGCCTGGGCGCTATGGCTACTGGGGCGTGAAACCCTGGTGGGGTGGGGAGAGTTACTGGTTGCTCTTCTAGCCCTGGCCCTGCTTCTGCGCAACATTCCCCCCTTACCCCTGCTGGGCCTGTTTGGCCTGGGTGGTGGCATTTGGAGGGTCTGGATAGACTGAATCGTCTTAGCGCAAGTCTTGCCGAACATCTCCCCGCCCTCGTAAGGAAGTCCGTGGCTGTACCAACCAGCCAGGAGGAACTCTGGCAAGATAAGTCTCTGTCGAAGTCTTCGCGTGTGGTGTGGATAACTCCTGGCGGTGCACCCAGCGCTGCGAGGAGGGTATTTTCAGACTGCCTTGTCTGGATTTGGAACTCGAACTAAAACAAGGGTGTCAAGGGATCCGGTTTTAGCCGGCCTTATCTTGATATACGCCAGTCAAAACAGTTGTGATCGCCCAGACCGGCAGGCGGTGAGGGTGCGCAGCTCCGCGATGCATGGCTTCTAAAGAATGGATATTTCGTAGATGTTGAGCGAGACAAGAGATTTTAGTTTTCTCGTTTGCCCGTTTGAACCAGAACCCCGACGCAGCCTTCGACTGAGGCCGGATTTGCTTGCCTAGATGGGCCTCGAGTGCTACGCTACTTTAGGCAGTTTTGCCACCTTGTAAGGCCAAGAACACAGGGTTCAAGGCGCAAGGTTACGGAGGCACCGTGGAAGATCACAGTTCTAGTCGAAGATTTCGCCCGGTGTACTCTCACACCCACTAATCCTCGACAAACCGTGTGCCCTGCGGAGCTTCCTTCCAAGATTCGGCCTAGGCCGGAAACCGAAGGGGGCCGCATATGTACGACACCGAAACCCTGGCTGGACTGGCGGTACTCAAAAGTGCCCTCCACGATGGCGATGCCTTCATGGCCACGGCTGCGCTGGAGGAACTGTACCCAGCCCAGATTCTAGAGCATTGGAGCGAGTTTGCCGCCGAACACCGGCTGCCCATTCTGACGCTGCTTTCACCTGCCGACGCGGCAGAGGTCTTCAGTCACCTCGAGGAGTCCGAGCAAGCCGAACTCCTGGAGGCTCTGCCCCCCTGGCGGGTCAAGGAGTTGCTGGAAGAACTCTCCCTCGACGACCTGGCCGACACCATCAATGCGATCGAGGAAGAAAACCCCGCCCAGGCTGAGGCCTTGTTAAGGCAGCTCGACCCCGAGACCCGGGCCGAGGTCGAGGAACTAACCGAGTACGACGAGGACGAGGCCGGGGGCATTATGACCTCGGAGTACATCGCGGTGCGGGATGCCATGCGGGTCGAAGAGGTCTTTCGCTTCCTGCGCCGCGAAGCACCCGATGCCGAGCAAATTTATGTAATTTACGTAGTCGGTGCAACAGAACAACTAGAAGGGGTTTTAACCCTGCGCGATCTGATCGTGGCTGACCCCAGAACCAGGGTCTCGGAAATCATGAACCCCGACGTAATCTATGTGCGCGACGACACCGACCAAGAAGAGGTGGCCGGGCTGATGGCCGACTACAACTTTACCGTGTTGCCGGTGGTGGATGAGTATAAAAAGCTGGTCGGGATCGTAACGATTGACGACGTGGTAGACGTGATCGAAAAAGAAGCCACAGAGGACATTTACCGGCAAGGTGCGGTGGAATCACCCGACCTGATTTATAGCAAATCCAGCGTCTGGGAGCTATGGAGCGCCAGGGTACGCTGGCTGGTCATCATGATTATCACCGGCAGCCTTAGCGTCAACATTCTATCTGGGTTTGAATCGGTGCTGGAGGCAGTAACCGCACTGGCATTTTATATTACTGTTCTGGTCGGTACCGGTGGCAATACTGGAAATCAGGCTGCCACCATGATTGTCCGGGCGCTGGCAACCCGCGATGTCGAGCTAAATGATTGGTGGAGAATACTGCGGAAAGAGCTAGGGGTCGGGTTGTTGCTGAGCCTGACCCTGGCTACGTTAATTTCCATCAAGGTACTGATTGATGGTCAGAACGAGCTGTTACTGGTGGTAGGTATTTCACTCGGTCTGGTGGTGTTACTAGCCAACATTGTCGCCGCCATGCTTCCGCTGATCCTGAGGCGGCTGAGACTGGATCCGGCCCTGATCTCCAACCCCCTGATCACGACCAGCATTGATGTGATTGGCGTGTTGACTTATCTCAGCATGGCCCGCTGGCTGTTAAACGTATGAGGCTCACCATGCTCAGGGCCTGGTCGGACTGGGATCGGGCAGCACTTTGCCAGGATTCAGACCATTCTGGGGGTCAAAAGCGGCTTTGACACGGCGTAACGCATCCAGTGTTTCGGGGTCTACCGCTTCGCTCATGAAGTCGCGTTTCATCATGCCAATGCCGTGTTCACCGGATAAAACTCCCCCATGGCGGAGAGCCACCCGGGCAATCTCGTGCAAGAGCTCCCAGACTTTCTCCTCCGAGTCCTCCTTGGGGTCGTAGAGGACGTTGGGGTGAAGGTTGCCATCCCCAATATGCCCAAACTGCACCACCCGCAAGCCATACTCCTTCCCCAAAGCCTCGATGGTACGCACCACAGCAGGGAGGCTCGAGCGCGGTACCGCGATGTCCTCGTTCAGACGCCTGGGCTTGACCGCCCCAATCGCAGGCGAGATCGAGCGCCGGGCCTGCCACAGTGCATCGCTCTCGGCACTGTCCAGGGCAATGCGCACGGTAGCCCCGTGCTTTTTGCAGGCTTCAGCCACCCAGAAGAGCTCCTCTTCCACCACCAGGGGGTCGTCGCCATCGGTATCCACCAGGAGAATGGCCGCCGCCTGGCGTGGTAAACCCATTTTCAGGTGGTCTTCAACGGCATTGATGCAGCCGTTGTCCACAAATTCCAGCTTACTCGGCACGGCCCCCGCTGCAATGGCCTGTGAGACGGCTTCTGCCGCCTGACCCACTTCGTCGAAGATGGCCATCAGGGTGCGGGAGTAGCGGGAAATCGGCTCGAGACGCAGCCTGGCTTCGGTCATCAGGCCCAGCGTACCCTCGGAGCCTACCAGCAGACCAATCAGGTCGTAGGCCCCACGCTGCAAACGGTGCACCTGGCCCTTGAAGTCCACGAACTCGAGCTCCACCACATAATCGCCGGTCACACCTTTCTTGAAACACACCGGCCCACCGGCATTTTCGGCCAGGTTACCCCCGATGGTGCTGGTACGAAAGGAGGCTGGGTCGGGGGGATACCCCAGCCCATAGGGCTTGGCCCGCGCACCGATTTGCAGCGTGACCACCCCCGGTTGCACCGTGGCGATGCGGGCCAGGGGGTCAATATGCAGACCGGTCATGCGGGTAAACGAGACCACGATGGATTCTTGAATCGGCACCGCTCCCCCCGACAGGCCGCTGGCTGCGCCCCTGGCCACAATCGGCAGCCCCACCTGGTTCGCAAAATGAACGGCTTCCACCACATCGGCAGTGCTTCCCGGCAGGATCACCAGTGCTGGGGTTACACCCATGGCAATGCCGTCGTAAGAATAGTTGCGTCGCTGGGCCAGATCCAGCAAAACTTTCGCCTTGCCCAGCCGAGCCTGCAATTCCTGAGCGGACCTGGCAGGCTCGGCGTATTCCCGGCGGGAACTACTCTTGATGGGCTTTTGCCCGAGGTTGAGGGTCACGCCAACAGCTTATCAGGGTTTTGTTCTTTCCCTTACGGGCAGTCGTCCATCACCGGGATGCCAGGAAAACCAGTCTGGCCAAGTTTCCATTGGTGGCAAAAACGGTGAGTTCCAGGCGGGTGATCCCGATCGGACGGGGCTGGGGAACCGGCGACGCCACGACGCTTTGTAGCGCTAGGCTTAAGGGGGCCGTACCCTGGCTCGAGGCCCAGTTCACGCGGATGCGGTTGATCTGGTTGATAGACTCGCCGGTGTCTTTGCTCAGGCTGAGGGGATGGGTAGCCTGGCCGGTGGTTTCGCCAACCCACCGAGTCTCCCAGCGACCCATCCGGGCACAGTCGTGGTAGCGGTAGGTCAGGGTGGTCGGCTTGTGATCGCAGCTATACGAACGCCCACTGGCATCGCGGAAGTTGCTCTCGTAGGCCCAATCGGAAATCGGCAACCCATCGGTGGGACGGGCGCCGATGGGAATGCCACCTGCACAAACCTGCAGCAAGACGTCACCAAAAACAATTTTTTCACGGTTATCTTCTCGCTCGGGGAGCCTTTGCCAGCACACGCGCAACCTGAACAAGCAGTTCGGCTGTGCACCAATGAACTGGTCCACCCCAGGAGGTGCCCCAGCTAACGGATCCGATGCCGAACCGGAGGCCGCGACCCGTATACCCTGGGAAGATTTAGATTGGCAGCTGAACAGCAAAGTCTAAACCCCGGATAACCATAGACTGACCTGGTATGAACTACTGGCTGCTTAAGTCTGAACCCGATGTGTTTGGCATTGACCATCTAAAGAAACAAAAAACTTCTATCTGGGACGGGGTACGCAACTACCAGGCCCGCAATTTCCTGAAGGCCATGCACGTGGGAGACCTGGCTTTTTTTTATCATTCCAGCACCAAGCCAACCGGCATCGTGGGGCTGTGCAAGGTGGTAGAAACCAGTATTGCCGACCCCAGCCAGTTCGACCCCCAGTCGCCCTACCACGACCCCACCAGCTCTAAAGACAATCCGCGCTGGTGGACGGTTCGGGTGGGCTTTGTAGAAAAATACAAGCAGGTGCTGACCCTGGAACTTCTACGGGAAAAGTTCGACCCCGACGAGCTTATCGTGCTTCGCCGGGGCAACCGTTTGTCGGTAATGCCCGTTGCGCCCAGCGTCGCGGAAAAGATCAAACGCCTGAGCACACCGTAGTGTCGCGTCTGGCTTAGGGCGGTTTTGAAAATGACGGCCCTGCTTGCTTTGAAAACCGCCTCCGGGTTCCGTGCACGGGTCTGTCTTCTACGGCGACCGCTCGTGGGGTGTCTACCCAGGGGCGGTACGGGAACTCTGGCAGGGTGCGGTGCGATTCCCGCAATGGCTTTCCAGGCCGTAGGCACCCTTTTGAGGTGGCCGAGCCAGCTGGGTTGTGGCGCTTTTGTCAGGGAAATGGGGTTGCTTTCTAACCCCTCTGTACTCCAGTAGCCTGAATCGCGGTCAGGGCAATGGTGTACACGATGTCATCTACCAGGGCACCCCTCGAGAGGTCGTTGACCGGTTTGCGCAAACCCTGCAGCATGGGGCCAATGCTCAACACACCCGCACTGCGCTGAACCGCCTTGTAGGTGGTGTTTCCAGTGTTGAGGTCGGGGAAGATGAAGACGGTGGCCCGGCCTGCAACGGGGCTGCCGGGGGCCTTTTGTCGCCCCACGCTCTCCACGCTGGCCGCGTCGTATTGCAGCGGACCGTCAATCAGCAGGTCGGGGCGTTTTTCTCGGGCGATCTGGGTGGCAAGTGCGACTTTCTCCACATCGGCCCCCTGGCCCGAGGTACCGGTGGAGTAGGAAATCATGGCTACCCTGGGGGTGATGCCAAAGGCCCTGGCCGACTCTGCCGACTGGATGGCGATGTCTGCGAGCTCTTCCGGCGTGGGGTCGGGGTTGATGGCGCAGTCGCCATAGACCAGCACCCGCTCCGGCATCAACATGAAAAACACGCTGCTGACCAGCTTGACCCCCGGCGCGGTCTTGATGAGTTGAAGAGCGGGGCGCACGGTATTGGCGGTGGTATGGATAGCCCCGGAGACCAGGCCATCCACCTCGTCGAGGGCCAGCATCATGGTTCCCAGCATCACGTTGTCTTCCAACTCCTGCCCGGCCAGTTCTGCGGTGAGGCCTTTGTGCTTGCGCAGCTCCAGCATGGGCTCGAGGTAGCGCTCTCGCACCGAAGCCGGATCTATGATCTCTATACTGCGAGGAATTTTAATCCCCTGGGCCTCTGCGACGGCCTGTACCGACCCGGGCTTTGCCAGCAGGACGCACTGGGCAATTCCCTTTTCGTGGCAGATGACGGCGGCCTTAACGGTACGCGGCTCATCGCCTTCCGGCAAAACAATGCGTTTGTGGGCGGCCCTGGCCCGCCGGATGAGTTCAAAGCGGAAGGCTGGAGGGGTCATGCGCCGTTCCTCGGGCCGGCGTATGCGGGTCAGAAGGGGGTTCAGCTCGAGCTTGTCGGCCACGTATTCCAGCATCCGCTCGAACCGCTCGAGGTCGTCGAGAGGGGCCTGGTTGTCCATCTGGCTCAACTGACCGGCAGTGGTATAGGTGTCCGACTCGACCATCAGCACCGGCAGGCTCGAGGTCAGGGCAAAGCGGCACAGGCGGGCAATGGACTCATTGGGGCGGGCATTCCAGGTCAGCAGCAGCCCCGCCAGAGGAACGCCGTTCAGGTGGGCCAGACTAACCGCCATGATCACATCGTCGCGGTCGCCAGAAGTGACCACCAGGGTGCCGGGCCGCAGCAAATCTACAATGTAGGGCACACTGCGGGCCGAGATGATGCTTTTCACAACCCGCCTGCGGGCTATTTCACCCTCGTTCAGCAAGCTGGCGCCCAGGTACTGGGCCACATCCAGGGTTCGCGGGGCGGAAAGCTCCGGGTCGAGTGGAATCACCCCCAACTGGGCCATTCGGGCCTCGGCCAGTATTTTTTTACGGGTGCGCAGTTTGGAGGTATAGGTCTGCTCGGAAGGCGGGGCATGGTTGAGCACATAGCCCGCTACCCCCTGCTCCTGCGAAACCGCGAAGTAGGGTAGGGCCAGCTCCAGCCCGTCGGCCACCTCTTTGGGGGTGGAGCCCAGCAGCGAGGTGACCAGCAGGGTCGTGGCCTCGAGGTTGCGGGCCATGTCGCCATTGAGCTGCATGGCGTAGGGGTTGGAGCGGCCCAGCGAAAGTCCCTCCACCACCACCACATCCGCCCTCACAGCAGCCTGCTGGTAGATCTGGATCACTTCTTCCAGCAGATCATCGGTCTGGTTTTCGCTCAAGAGGGCCTCGGTTTTAGCCAGCGAAATGGGGTCGGGCGCGGCAATACGGCAAACCTCGCGGGCGAAGTGGACGCTGGGGTCGGGGCTCCTGTAGTCCTGCGCGACCGGTTTACAGAATCCCACCTGGAGGCCCGTACGCTGCAAGGCCCGTACCACCCCCAGGGTCGTGGTCGTGAGTCCCACCGAGGGCCGGGTAGGGGCCACAAAAATCGCCTTCATGACAGCACTTCCTGCGCTTCCAGGGCAATCATCAGTTCCTCGTTGGTGTGGATCACCAGGGCCAGCGGGCTTCCAGGCTGCGTGATCAGGCCGCTGCTCCCCCGGATCATGACCCGGTTCAGGTCGGCATCCAGCACAAAGCCCAGCCAGGTTAGATAGCCAAGGGTCTTGGCCCGTACCAGAGCAGAGTTCTCGCCGATGCCACCAGTGAAGATCAGGGCATCCAGGCGGCCCAGCGGCACGCACATGGCCGCTGCATACCTGGCCAGACGATAGCAGAAAACCTCGAGGGCAAGTTGGGCTCCCTCATGCCCATCTGCAGCAGCACGTTCCAGCTCGCGCATATCGTTGGACAGCCCCGAGAGCCCCAGCAGTCCGCTCTTTTTGTTGAGCACATCGTTCACTTCGCCAAGGCTCAGCTTCAGGTTTTCGGCCAGAAAGGCATGGAGGCCGGGGTCGAGGTCACCGGAGCGCGTCCCCATCACCAGGCCCTCGAGTGGGGTCAGCCCCATGCTGGTATCCAGGCTCTTCCCCCCTTTTACCGCCGCGATCGAACAGCCGTTGCCCAGGTGCGCACTCACAAAACAGGTGTTTTGCACTGGAATTTCCAGCATTCGTGCGGCCTCCTGGGTTACATAGGCGTGGCTGGTGCCGTGGAAGCCATAGCGACGCACCCCGTGGCGGGTGTACCAGTCCTCGGGCACCGCATAGCGATAGGCGTGGGGGGGCATGGTCTGGTGGAAAGCGGTATCGAAAACGGCTACCTGCGGCAGGCCAGGAAAAGCCTCCATGGCTGCCCGAATGCCCAGCAGGTTGGCGGGATTGTGCAGGGGAGCCAGCGGCCCACAGGCTTCGATCTGGGCCAGCACCTCGTCATCAATACAGGTTGCCTGCTTGAAGCGCTCCCCCCCATGCACCACCCGGTGGCCAATCTGTGTGACCTGTCCGGGCAGGCCCTGTCTTTCGAGCAGTTGCAAAATCCCCTGCACCGCCCGGGCATGGCCCGGGCCCGAAAGTTCCAGTTCTTCGGTGAGGCCCGGGGGGTTCGTCTTTAGCCTGGGTTGGGCCTCGAATAGCCTCTCGGCCAGCCCAGAGAGCACCGTGCGCTTATCCTCGAGGTTTAGAACGGCAAACTTGATGGAAGAACTGCCACAATTCAGCACCAGGGTCAGACTCACGGCTCTATGCTACTGGTTGGGGGCGGTGCAAAAGTCATTCGCACGGTACCCTCCATCCGCTCTCCGGGTTCCAGTACCCGCACCCCAGTATCGCTCCAGCCCTGGGCCATCCGGTTGAAGCCGTCGGTGGCATGGGTGACCGGCTCGAGGGCCACGCTACCATCGGGGGCTGTGAATACTACCAGGTGCGAAAAGAGGGGGTCGGCCCGCAAATCCATCCGCCAGCCCAGCCCGGGCCATTCCAGGCTTAGGAGTCCGTCCCATCCAGTGAAAACGTGATCGAGAAGGGACAGGCCGATCGGTCTGGGCCGCGAGAAGTCGAGGCTGAGCGGAATGGCTTCGGGGGGTCGGGTCGGAATGCGGGTCGCATCGGTCAGGTAGACCCGCTGGGCTCGAAAAGACAGAAGGGCATCGCTGGAACGGTTCAGGTGACGCATGAAGTAGGGGTGGTGCCCCAGGCCCGCTGGCATTGGCTGGGGGCCAACGTTTTGTAGTGCGGTATAAATTTGAACCCCATCCTGGTACAGCGAATACTGCATCTCGACCGCAAAGGGGAAGGGGAAATTCACGTCCTGAAAGTTTCTGGAATCGAAGCCGCAGTGCAGGGTGTTCTCCTCTAAACGCTGCGAAGCCCACCCTCGAGCGTGCACTTCTCCGTGGAGGGTCTGTTGGCCGTCCACCCAGTTGGGGCGGAGCTGGTAGATTTTTCCAGCAAAGCCGAAGCGTCCATCCCGAATGCGGTTGGAGTAGGGGGCCAGCAGGTAGCTCGAGGTATCCGTTGAAAGCCGACCCACCAGCGTGGCGGGCGCGGTTGGGCGCATGAGCGGCAGCCAGAAACCCTGGTGGTATAGCTCGAGCCCAACGATGCTGGCCCCCAGTTCGGGCATGACGGTGAGGCGCAAGACCTTATTTTGAAGAATCTGAAGGTTCATCGGCTTCAGGGTACTCGATTGCATTAACGGGCCGAGGGTCGAGGGAGACCCGGCTACGGGTGTGGTTGGGTTGGAGGCCATTCCTGGTCTGCACACCACTCAAGCGTCCTGGTCGAAGCGGCAGGTTTACGACGCTTCCCAGGGCTTCTGATTGTCTCCTGACACGCTTTGCCGGCCAAGAACCTAGTAGACTAGAGAACCGTGAGTATGGAACGCGCAGTTGACAGTTCGAATCTGGCCTTTTTGGAGGCTTTGTACCAGGAATACGAGCAAAATCCGGCATCCATTCCTGCCGAATGGTCCAGCTATTTCCACGCGGTTCAGGCTGAACCAGCCGGCGGCAACGGCAGGGTGGCCCAGCGAGAACCGCTGGACGGGGCTTCAGTGTCTGAACTGGCCACGTTTTTCTTGCGGGCGGTGCGCTTTTTGCGTACCTACCGCGAACGCGGCCACCTGGTGGCGCGGATAGACCCCTTAGAGCGCGAACGCCGCACCCCGCCTGAACTGGATCCCAGCTTTTTTGGCCTGAGCGAGGCCGACCTTGACCGTCCGGTTCCGGTGGAGCTGGGTGCGCCCACCCTGCGGGCCGTGCTGGAGCAGTACAAGACCCGGTTCGGCGGTACGGTGGGTATCGAGTACGGCCATCTCGACGATCCAGCGGTGCGCAACTGGATCGAGGCCCGGCTGGCAGCAGGATTTGCCCGCCCGACGCTCGAGCAAAAAAAGAAAATTCATGAGCGCTTGATGCAGGCCACGCTTTTTGAAGAGTTTTTGCAAAAGAAATACCTGGGGGCCAAAACCTTCAGCTTAGAAGGCACCGAGTCACTGATTCCTCTGCTTGACCTGACCATCGAAAATGCGGCCAGGAACGGGGTGGTGGAGGTGGTGATGGGGATGGCCCACCGGGGCCGACTGAACGTGCTGGCCAATGTAGTCAAAAAGCCAATGCGAGACACTTTT